>JBJTVM010000097.1:0-8894 GCA_046081205.1 Pseudanabaena sp.
TTCTATTGCTGCTTTGGAAGCTTATTTGCAAACGGAGTCAGAAAGGCTATTAGCTAGTTTACAGAGACTAGATGGTTATGCCGAATTTCTAATTACTGGTTCTGCGATCGCTCCCAAAGCAGAAGTAGCGACAAACCTCAAAGGTAAGGATTATCTCCTAGCAAAGCGATCGCAATATTTACAACAGGAACAATGGCGATCGCAGTTACAACAGGAAGTTCTCGATTATCAACAGACCATTACTAATTACTTAAATTCTGATCTCTATCAACCTGAATTTCAGCGTGTGGAAACTCAAGGTGCAGAGGATGTACGTGTATATGCATTACTGCCGCGATCGCAGGTTGAGTTTTTACAAGATGCCTTGCGATCGTGGGAAGAGACGCATTCCCATTGGCAGATCCTATGGAGTGAGGCTTTGCCGCCCTATCATTTTTTGAATTGACTCTATATCGATCTCAGCTACAAGGGGGTAATGTATCCTTACACATCTAAAAGCATCGTTTCTCTAGCGCTTGAAATTGAGGCGATCGCACAATCAAGATAAATAGTAGAGCAGGGAATAAAGCCATCCGAGCGAGTAGACTTATGGCAATGATCGCATATTCCATAGAAACAGTTCCCATTCTTGCCTGTTGAATGAGAATGATCGCTAAAACTAAACTGAGTCCACCTAACAATTGCAGGGACTTCTTACTGGGGCGATCTACTTTTGCTAGTTTTAGTGGCTGGCGTAGCCATCTGACTAGCCATGCAGCCGATCTAGTCCCAACGCTTAAAATCACACTGGGATAGATCAGTTCGGGCAAAAATAGAAGGGAAAGCTGCCAACTAGGAACAAGTCCATTGCTGTAGACAGGAAATATAGCCGCATTTAATTCTTGAACTCTCGAATAAATCATCGCCACAGGAAGTTGGATAAGGAACTGCGGTAATCCTAATAGATATGCAGGATGGGGCAATAACTCTTGCCAACGCATGACAAGGGAGACGATCGCATATGCCATGAGGATAGCGCTAACATAAAGTCCGCACAGTTGCAAAAATGATGTCAGTTTCTTTGGTTGATTGATGACATAGGTACTGATAGGCAAAACCGCCGCTACTAAAAAGACTAGACTGGTTGCCATTCTGCTAGGGATCGCTCCCATCATCCCCAAACCGAGAAAAATTATAGCGATCGCCACCATTCCCACCGATACTAAGCGCAATTTTGCCCTTAAAAAATTAAGATCGCGAAGACCATAACCAATACTTAAAACTGAACCGATGAAGATTAGGAACCATCCCCACATGACAAAGGGACTTGTCAGAATTACCGACCTTTCAGGTAAGCCAAAGGCTTTCATAGCCCAAATAACAGCTTCTTTAATTAATGCGGGGTCAAAAGGCTCAATCAAATGGTTAGAGGTACTGGAAATGACCAGTTTTCTAGCTGAGCCATTTTGAAAATCTCCCTTGAGTTGAAATTCCTGAGTTGCTTCACCAGTTCCCTGTTGTAAAGTTTCACGCATGGCAGCGGGACTATGTAACTCTTCGTACAGTCCGATTCCCATCAAGAGGTTAGCAGGGCTTGTACGGCTAATCTCTGCACTCATACCGAGAGCGATAGTAACGCGGATTTGATCTGAACTTGCTGTTTGTGAACCAAAGGCGATCGCCGTCGCGGCTCCCATGGAATGACCGCCCATACCCAAATGTAATCGGTCAAAGCGTTCGGGATGTTGGTTTACATAATCAAATACCACACTCGCATCCTTGAGATTTTCTTCTGAGCTAAACGGTCTGGCATAGGATTCGCCAAACCCGCCAGCATCAAAGGCTATAGCGGCAATACCTTGTCGAGCTAGTTCTAGTGCAAGTGGTTCCATCATTTCTTTAGAAGAGCTTACACCATGCCAAAGAATGATCGTGGGATAGGGAGTTTTTGTATGATTGGGAATATATAGCCTGCCGACTAGGGGACGATCTCGCTCTCGTTTTAGATTAATTGTTTCGGTAGCGATATTATGAGGATAAAAGCCCAGATGGAGCAACAACCCAGCAACCAAGGCGATCGCCCCCAGCCAAATTCCCAGTTTGCTAAACATAAATTTTGTTTTTTGCATATCCTCAACAATTACCTCTTAGGGTAATAGCCAATACTGAGCCACACTATATGTGGACGTCTGCCTCCTTCTCTACCCATGCTCCCAGTTCGTTGTCTTTTAAATGACTACTAAAAACGTTCCACTAACTTATATTTCGCATCATGGCTAGGCTTAGCCCCTTCACCACAGGTACGCGGAGTTGGCAAAATCTTGGTCGGATTTGCAATACCTTGCGGATCGAACACATCCCTTATCCATCGCATCGTTTCCAAATCAGACTCACTAAACATATCAGACATATAGCATTTCTTATCAGCACCAATGCCATGCTCACCCGAAATGCTACCACCAACACGCACACAGAGCTTGAGAATTTCGCCGCCTAATTCCTCTACTGTTTCTAGAGCGCCAGTTTCCGCATTGTTATACAAAATCAATGGATGCAAGTTCCCATCACCAGCATGGAAGACATTGGCGACATGATAGCCATACTGCTCACTCAGTTTCTCAATCTCCTGCAACACATAGGTAAGCTTAGTACGGGGAATCACGCCATCCTGCACATAGTAGTCGGGACTGAGCCGCCCCATTGCTGCGAAAGCGGCTTTCCTGCCTTTCCAGAGCCTGAGGCGTTGATCGGGATCAGTTGCTGTAGTCACATTTCGCGCCCCATTTTTATGACAAATTGCTTCAACTCGTTTGGCATTTTCGGCTACTTCTATCTCTAACCCATCTATTTCAATCAGCAGAATCGAAGCTGCATCACGCGGATAGCAATTTGTGGCGACGGTATCCTCGACCGCATTGATGCTCATGTTATCCATGATTTCCATGCCGCCAGGGATGATACCCGCACTGATGACATCAGAAACCGTTGAGCCTGCGGCTTCTACAGTCGTGAAATCCGCTAAGAGAACTTGAATCGATTCCGCAGACTTAAGAATTTTTAGAGTTACTTCAGTGGCAATGCCAAGTGTTCCTTCAGAACCGACAAAAATACCAGTGAGATCATAACCTGGGCTTTCAGGAATTTTGCTGCCAATATCTTTGATTGAGCCATCAGGTAGCACAATCTTAGCTCCGAGGACATGATTGGTTGTAACCCCGTATTTGAGGCAATGCACACCCCCTGAGTTCTCAGCAACGTTCCCTCCGATGGAGCAGATGATTTGACTTGAAGGGTCAGGTGCGTAGTAAAATCCTGCGCCGCTTACGGCTTGGGTTACCCAGTTGTTGATTACTCCTGGTTGGACGACAACGCGCTGATTCTCAAAATCAACTTCGAGAATCTTTTTCATTCTGGCCGTGACGATCAGCACTGAATCAGGTAATGGCAAAGCGCCGCCCGATAAACCTGTCCCTGAGCCACGAGCCACAAAAGCGACCTTGTAGCGATCGCATACTTTCACGACTGCCGATACTTCCTCGGTGGTTAAGGGCAGCACGACGATCGCCGGTTGTTGCTTATAGCTGGTGAGTCCATCGCACTCATAGGCGAGTAGTTCCGCGCTTGTACGTACCACATAGCGATCGCCGACGATGGCGATAAAGTCCTTGGCGATCGCCTGCCAGTCAATAGCCTGCGCTTGTGCTGAGGAAGTATGAGAGATGGGGGCGATCGCGGTCATGCTGCATTTATCGGTTAATAACTATACCGATTCTAACGCAGTTGGAGTTTAGCCATGCGATCACAAAGTTGATTGTAACTTTTGGGTCAGATACCAACATCCGTTGCGATGTTCAAAGATGTAGGCATTAGGCGCTCCATAGGTTTTGACAAGGGTTTCTTCTTGAGCATTACCATTGCCGTCATATTTGTACTGAGCTTTGATATAGTCCACTCGAAATGTTTTGTCATCAATTTTTTGAATGTCTATCTTCAGCCGAGTATAGGGACTGTTATCAACTGTTGAAGGAGCTAGCTGTACCCATTGATAATCTCGAAGATCAATACTAAATTCGTCATTTTTTCTACTCATCGTTTCAATTAGCTTACTTGGGTCTTGATAATCTCTTACTTGGATGTAGGGGGAAGTAAAGGAATAGCGTATTTCGTTGCCTTGATTATCTTTGCCACGCACAAATTGCTCAAAAAAGCTTCTGTATTCTTCTTTGCTACATGATGCTGGAAGATTAGCTTGACTCAGTTTCTCAACTTCTAGGTTCTTCGGTTCTATATTTGCATTGCTAATAGAACTACTATTGCTTGGGGTTAGTGTGGGGGCTGGCGTGGAGACTGGTGTGGAGACTGGTGTGGAGGTACTTGTAATTTGAGTATTGCCTCCTGCTGATATGGGTTGATCGATCGCTTTGGTGGATGATATTCCACATGCTTGAACTAGAACCACTAGAGTCATTGCCAAGATCTTTAGATAATTCATATAAATTGTTGCTTAGTCCAAGTATTACCGTCTGGGTAGTCCTGATTGTGGTAGAGATAGGCGGCGCTTCGCGCCGCCCATCTCTACTATCATCTGTCCCAATAGTCGGAAAACAGGCAATTTTGTTCCATGTAATCAAGAGGTTAGGCAGTACTTCGCGCCGCTTATCCTAACCTATCCACTACCTGTAATCGCAATGGTTTAAAATGCTGACAATCTTAAAATTCTTTTAACAGTTTTGTTTCGCATGATCGAGCCGCCCCAGTCAGTATTTGAGCAGTCAGAGCCACCCTTTACCAAATTTCGTAAGGCGATCGCCAATAAGGAATTTCTAATCACGGCTGAGGTGTCGCCACCCAAGGGCAGTGACCCCACCCATATGCTCGAACAAACTCGATCGCTAAAAGGGCGCGTTCATGCGGTGAATATTACCGATTCCAGTCGGGCGGTGATGAGCATGAGTCCTGTAGCTGCATCGGTATTGATTCAGCAACAAATTGGACTGGAAACTATTTGTCAAATCGCCTGCCGCGATCGCAATCGGATTGCTTTACAAGGAGATTTATTTGGGGCAGCAGCCTTGGGCATCACAAATATTTTGGCTTTGACAGGCGATCCTGTGAAAGCAGGTGACTCTCCCGATGCGCGATCGGTATTTGACTATGAGTCAGTACGCTTATTGCAATTAATCCAAAAACTGAATCAGGGGCTGGATTCTAATGGGAAAGCTCTGCCCCATCGAGGTACTGACTTTTTAGCAGGAGCAGCTGTCGATCCGCAGTCGCGAAGCTGGTCGGGTTTACAAAAACGCTTTGAGCGTAAGGTTAATGCGGGAGCGCAATTTTTTCAAAGTCAATTGATTACTGACTTTGATCGCCTTGATAAGTTTGTGAATCAAATTGCGAATCAATCCGATAAACCGATTTTGGCGGGCATATTTTTGATTAAATCCGCTAAAAATGCCTTGTTTCTGAATAAATTTGTCCCAGGTGTACAGATTCCTGAGCATATAATTGATCGCCTTGCTAAAGCGAAATCCCCGTTACAGGAAGGAATAGCGATCGCTGCTGAACAAATCCAAACTGCGCGGCAAATCTGCCAAGGCGTACATATCATGGCTATTAAAGCTGAACACTTAATTCCTGAAATTCTTGATCGTGCAGGTGTCGCCGTTCTCTAACTTTCGAGCGATTTGCTAAGCAAGTTGCTCAAATTTTCAGCATTTTCGGTTACCCTAGGGAATAACCCTATCTCACATCTATGGCAAGACGTAGATATTCTTCAACTCTGAATCAACCTCCTACTGAACCAAGGTCAAACGGTACAACCACTAAACTGGCGATCGCAGGCGCAATTTTCGCGGTCGGCATTGGTGTTGGTATTGCCTTGTCTACGCTCAATCCTACGCCGCGTACAGTTGATGCGATTCGTTTAGACAACCTTGCGCCTAGCCGTGATTTTTGCAATAACTATGGTGCATCGGCGATGGTGATGAGTAGCCGCGTCTATGTCACGCTCAATCCTTTTAATGTGTTCATTAGCCAAGCCGAACCTGTGCCTGGGTGCGTAGTTCTGCCCAATAACTGGAATTTGCTGCTACAAAAAAATGTAATTAAAGAAGCTGATATTCGCCAGTGCAAAGACAGGATGAATACCTTTGGCTTTACTGGTGATCTGGAAAAAGCTCCTACTGTTGATTGCATCTACGAAAGCAAAAATGCTACCGAAAAGTTTACAAACGGGTTGCCGACAACACCAAGTCCTAGTCCCTAGCCATAAATAATTAAAAGTGCGTTAAGCGCACTTTTTTATGATCCCAAATAAAAAGCGCCGCTTAGCGGCACTTTTTATTTGGGGAATTTAGCATTCATCAAATGCTTCAAGATCTAATAAATGACGGTATGGCTCGGCTAATTCTGAACCTTTAAAAGCGAGCGATCGCAAAATATGCCAATCATTCAAACTCTCAAAAGCATTGGCGTAGTCATCGCGCTCTAATCGATCAGCAATTGCTGCGACATCTGACGCAGTAAATTTACTAGGATCAACTTCTGGAGCTTCGCCTACTACATCCTTGGAAGGGTTATTAACCATATCGCTCTATGACAGTCTTGTGAACGGAGAGAGAGGGATTCGAACCCTCGGTACGGAGTTACCTGCCGTACAACAGATTAGCAATCTGCCGCTTTCGTCCACTCAGCCATCTCTCCAAATTTATAAGGAATTATATCTTATCAGATACTGTGCATAATGCAACCTAATTGTTAAATTTAATAACTTTCACTTTGGGTTGCCTGATCTCAGAGAATTTCGCCGCTTTTGCCTCGATCTCCTGTAATACCAATTCACAGAAGTATCGCCACACTTCTGTGAATTAACATGAATTCGATATAGCCATTTGCGCCGCGAGAAGCGCGGCGCAAATGGCGAAAAATGGTAAGAATCGCTTAGCGATTCTTACCATTTTTCACTTTCGTCGAACTGACGTTGAATTAAAAAACAAACCCTGTCAAGGTTTTGAAGGCACAAAATGGCATAGCCATTTTGTGCTTTGGAATAACTGTCCTAAGGGCTAATCCACAGGGAAATCCATATTTTGCCTTGACCATATCGCTAGCAATATGGTCAAGGCTGTCCGCGATCGCTCTACGAAATCCACTACTTTTTGTCATGGGTCTAAAGCTGCTCAATAAGAATGTATCTAAGTTTTTACAAACTATATAGTTGAACTAGTTTTTCCACCCTGCGCCAAAGTTGATCTTTATACACCAAGCCATTTATCCACGATGATTCAATATTGCTATAGCCAAGTTTTGCTCCTAATAATGCTCCTGCTACAGCAGCATTAGTGTCAGCATCCCCTCCTTCATGAATAACAGCCAGAATACCTTCTCTAAATGTTTGGGCATGTAATAGCGCCCAAAATGCAGCGCCCAAAGTCTTTAAGGTATAGCCTAATCTGACCTGTTCTCCTGAATTTAATCCTTCGTCTAAATCAAATATTTCTAATGAAGGCTCTTTTACTTTGTCAAAGTATTCTTCTAGTTCTGGATGAAACGATTTTACTTCATTTGCAACGATATCAATTAATCCTTTAATATCTTCTACACCTTGAATTAATTGGCTAATCGTAAGACATACAGCTATACATGAAGCAATGCAACGAGGATCTGCATGGGTTAGTTTACAAACCTGCGCAGCATTTAGCTTAACTTGCTGCGGATCTTTATATAGCCAAATTCCTAATATAGATGTTCTCATTACTGCCCCATTTGCAGCAGATTGTCTACCGCTGGACTCCCAAAAACTTTGAGCAACATCATGAGGATTTTTCAGAAAATCTGGCTCGTTTAAGACTCTATACATAGTTCCCCCTATGCCAAATCCATCTATCTTCGACCAATCATAAAAACGAGTGGAAATATCTATTAAATCTAATTGCTGATGAGTAAGTAGGCTATCAAAAATACAAAGCATTAAATCTGTGTCATCAGTCCAATCTCCTGCTTGCCATCGCCTATCTTCAATTTGTTCAAATCTATTTTTTATTCTAGAAAAGAATCTTATTTGAGAATAGTCCGTCAATCCTTCAGGATAGATAAAGCTTATATCTTTTTTTGACACAAATTCAGTACCAAATCCTAATGCATCTCCTATTGCTTGCCCAAATAAAGCTCCTCGGATTTTATCAATAATTATGGAATCCATGGCAATTTATAGTTGTCTGATTTTAAGATTGGTTATCTGAATAGTAAAAAGTTTTTACTCTTGGTATATTACCTCCCATTCAATGATTTGCAATGCGATTGCCCAGAAAATCGCTAATATCGCTACCAACCAATATCATCCATTAAAAAAACAATTAATACCAAATCACAAAATGAAGTAGCCATTTTGTGATTTTAAAAACCTTACAGCGTTTGGGTTTTAATTCACAGAAGTGTAGCCATATTGGTATAAATTTTGGGTTAGATTATAAAATATAGCAAGGCAACAGCTACGAATATCTTTTGGGGATCTTATGATATTTGACCTCCCCGAAGCATATATTGAGCCTTAAACTTTATGGGCAATGTGAAAAGCCGAGATGAAAGAGAGGTTTAGGCGATCACCTTGATGTTGATGAAGAGCTTCTCGCAAGTTTGTAAATAGATGATTTCTGCTGTTTTCGGCTAGAGAAATATATGGCGAAAGTGTACTCAACAGTAAAAGATAATCATCAAGGCTATAGACAACTTGATGGATTGAAGATTCATATTTGACATTCTGAAAATACCCTGAACCAATGATCAGCTCACTGAACTTCAGAAAATCTGCTTGATGATTTTTCCTGCCTTCGTGTCTGGCATATAGAGGAATCGAAGGCGCTAGTGCTTCATAAATTGCATCAACTATTTGATAGGTTTCTTCATTTATTTGCGGT
>JBJTVM010000098.1:0-1663 GCA_046081205.1 Pseudanabaena sp.
CTGATTGCCGTTATTAACTATGACCGAAGCTTTGCCGTAAAACTATTTCAGCAACTCTGCGACACTGATGAACTTTTATTAGGATCATATCCAGTTGAACGATTTTTATACTATGCGCTTCAAAGCCATTTTCAAGAACTTAAGCCTATTTTAGACAGGGCAATTACTTCCACAGTTCCATCAGTCGCAAAGGTAGGAGCAACTCAAGCCTGCGTTATTTCGCTTGTAATCGAGGATGGACAGGCTCTTGCTAACCGATGCTTATCAGGTACAGTAGTTCATCGCAAAGCATCTGCGGAAGTTTTTGGAGCCAATTTTCGCCTAGCTGAGTTTAGGGAATTTTGTGAACAATCTCTTATACAACTATTTAATGACAAAGAAAGAGAAGTAAGAGAAAAAGCTTCACAATGCTTCTTTAATATTCAAAACGAACAAATCGAAGAATATGCTAGTTTGATCGAATCATTTGTAGAAAGTTTAGCTTTTGCTGAAGATTATTCTGAACTAATTCGAGCTTTGGAGAAAAGTACAACTAAATTACCTGAGAAAACAATATTACGTCTGTGCGAACGTTTTATTGATATAGTTCTTACAGATAAAGTTTTAGATGTACAAACTATAACTAAACTGATTTTACAGTCATATAGTCAAACAAGAAATCAAAATTTGCAGTCGATTTGTCTAGATCTCATTGATCGCTTATCACAAATGGAAACATATGGATTACAGCAATCATTGGATTTGTATGAAAACTAAAATATTTTTGTTAATATTGCTGCATCAGAAAGTCCCACGGACTTTGATATTTAGCCTAGTAAATTAATGGTTTAGGTTGATTTTCAAGAAAAAGCAACCGTTGCTTAAATGATTGTTAATTATAAAAATAGACAATGTGATTACTATAGTTAATTGCAAAATGAATTACCCTGCAACAAACAGATAGGGTGTCTTAATACATGACCTTCACAGCAGTCCTAGAGAACATCGCCCGATCGCCTATCGCCACAAAAATAGGCGAGAAACTCAAAACAGCCAAAAGCATATCCCTATCAGGACTATCACGCTTAGGAAAAGGACTTGTTAGTACCCACCTATGTCAACAACAAACCAAACCATTACTCATCGTCACCGCCACCGTCGAAGAAGCAACCCGATGGGCTTTGCAACTCCAGCCCATGTCATGGCGCGTCTATCTATATCAACCCCTTGATACATTTCCCTACGAATCTGCCCAAATCGATTTAGAAACCGCTTGGACAAGAATGGAGATATTAGCGGAATTGCTTGCCAAACCACAGCTTAACTTAGCGATCGCTACCACCATTAACGCGCTACAGCCCCATCTACCATCCCCTCAAGTCTTCCAAAAACATAGCATCTATCTCAATATCGGTGATTCGCAATCAGTTAAATTACTAGCTGCTGCTTTGGCAAGATTAGGGTATTTAGAAGTCAAAGAAGTAAAGGAATCAAAACAATGGAGCCACAAAGGATTTAGTTTTGAAGTATTTCCAATTAATCGAAATCTACCCGTTCGCCTAAGCTGCAATCGCGGCACTGTCGAGAAAATCAGAGAATTTGACCCCACTAATCCCAAAAGCTTCACTGACTTAACTAATGTAGGGATCGCCCCTATCGATTTGCAGGAGTTGAACTCATCTCA
>JBJTVM010000099.1:0-2613 GCA_046081205.1 Pseudanabaena sp.
CCCTGTGGAAATCGTATTCTCCAATTTTATTGCCTATCTCTACTGTATTATCAAATATATCTGTCCTATTTATTCCAGCCTGTTTGAAGTCCGCCTCAATTTCTGCCCTAGATTGAATAAATAAATTATAGTCTTTAAAATGGGCAGCGCGAAGCGCTGCCCATATTTACCTATTAGGTCTACCACCCAAGTAAAACTGCTAATATCAATAAGCCAACAACACCAGCACCAGCATAGGTAATCCCTGCGCCGATTTGACCAATAATTGCAGGTGGATTCTTTTGCCAATTCCAACGCAAATAATCCAATCTTGCCGCGCCTTTATTGCCTTTAAAGACTTGTTTTGGCAAGCGATCGCGATAGTCTGCACCATACCTCGCCATATGAGCAAAAGTAACTTCTCCCTTAGTGCGCTGAGGCAAGATCCGCCGACGTTGGTAGGGAACGATGCTATCACCAAAATTATTGAGATATTCTTCGCTATTGAGTAATTCATCCACAAAGGCTTCAATCCCTTTGGTAGCAATCACAATCGACCAAGCAATCTTTTCGCGATCGCTATAGACATTACGTCCTAGAATTCGCTGAATGCAAATCTCCGCAAAGCGATAGTTATTATTGCAATCGAAGATTAACCGCCTAAAAGAGTCAGACAATACTAAGCCGCGAATAAATCCTCTCACCGTAATTTGATTTGATCGCAATTGAGACTCTAGAGTTACTTGGCGGTTTTTGTCTAGCATCTGCTGTTCGTTATAGACTTGGCGATAGGCGGCACTGATTAGCATATCTAGATCAGAGCCAGACAGCAAATTGTCGGTGCTATAAATCCGAGGTTGCTCATCACCTGCGACTTCAAAACCATTGACGCGCTGATTTTGGGATAAAGGTTTGTATTCTAGTAATGGTATTGTCATAAGTATTTTCCTAAAAAGTAGTGATTATTTTAGAACTTAGCGCAAAGCGCCAAGTTCTACTTTGAGCGTTAACTATTGAAAACGCGGCTGCGCCATTTGTTCAATCGCGCATCACCGATCGCAGCATATCGCTGTGCATCAGCAATCTGAGCTTTCAAGTTAGCAATTTGTTCAATCTGGTTATCTGACTGTTGCAATAACGAGTCAGAAACATCTCCTTGAACCGAGACAGTCGAAGGTTGCCAAGAATTTTTAAGATAAGATGCACCAATCGAAGCTGATGGACGGAGATCTGCTAGTTGTTTTTGCAAACTTTCGATGATCAGATCTTGATCGAGTAAAGTTTGGCGGAGGGCTTGTTCGGCGGCAAAGTTTGCAGATGTCGCCCAAGATTGAGATACCCCAATACCCGATGTTTTGGGCTTAAAGACTTCAGCAAGGATAGCAGCAGCATCGCTGGCTTTGAGCTTGCCGTAGGGAGAATTCTGAACGATCGCTCTGGTTAGCTGGGCTTTGTTATTAGTAGCAAGATCCTTGTCACTGCTGGACGCACTCCGCAATAATTGGAACATATTGGTAAATTCCAACATTGATTGTCCATTCTGTGTACTGAAACCTCGATAATAGGGTACGATCGCTTCACCAAAAGCAGTTTGATACTCATCGCTATCGATATATGTATCGATGTCTCCTTCAAAACCAGCATTGTCTAGCACATTACTGTGATAGCGCATTTCATCGAAATTGTCAGGTGCACGTCCAAGCAGATGTTTAAAGTTCAACTCGATCGCTCGATATCGATAGCAACTATCAAAGAAACGAGAGCGATACAAGTCCGATTTTGCTAATTGGCGTACAAATTCGCGGACGCTTAGTTCACCGCGCTTAAACTGAGATTCAGCAGTAATTTGGCGTTCGCTTTCCATCACATGGGCATTGCCAAATACCTGACGATAAACCGCCCGAATCACAGCTTCTAATTCAGCATCTGAAGAACCAACAGTGAACTCAATAGGAGGGGTTTCTTTAAAGGGTTGATAAGCTTCATAAAACTGTTGGCTACGCTGTTCTAAAGCCTTTGCCAATTTAGGCACAACTGGTTTGAAGGATAGATCGGGCGATCTATTTTTTAATCCCAAAACCTTAGATAAGAGTTGATTGACATCTGTAGGAATTTTCGATACAGGAGGTGCGCCCTTGAGTGGAGCGATCGCGCTGGGACGATTTCGGAAAATAGAGCCATTTAGACGGGAACGATTTTGATGGGTTGGATCTTTATCACTGCTAGCCGAGCCACGTAAAAGCTGGAACATATGCGTAAATCCCACCATTTTCTTACCCATCTGGGTTTTATACCCACGATAGTAAGGAACGGTATCTTCGCCAAAAGCATCCTGATATTCATCACTATCGATGTAGTTATTGATCTCCATCTCGAAACCGCCTTGATCGAGCAACTGAGCATGATCAGCCATCTCTTCCGCACTTTCAGGAGCGCGGCCAAGCAGATGTTTAAAGTTGAGTTCAATCGATCGCATTCGGGGGCATGTCTCAAAAAATCTAGCGCGGTACTGTTCTGAAAGGGCGATCTGACGCACAAATTCGCGGACAGTAATATCGGATTGCTTAAGCTGAGATTCGGCGACAGTTAACCGTTCACTTTCCATTACATGGGCATTACCGAGTACTTGACGAT
>JBJTVM010000100.1:0-3216 GCA_046081205.1 Pseudanabaena sp.
TCAAACCCAAACCAAGAAAAGTTTTGAAAGTGTTGCAAAGCAACACTTTCAAAACTTTTCTTGTGGTTCGTTTGATCGGTAATTGCTGTAAAAGGTATTTTGGCGGTTGAATTTAGGGACTGAATACGAGAGTATGTGTGCATAATTATCTTTATAAGCTTACTTAACGTCAATTCGACAATTTATGACAAAAACTTTGGCGATCGCGATAGCTGCAATTTCTTTCTTTGGTATTAGCACCGCAGCCTATGGCGATGCCAAAATGTCTCAACATGCCAATGACTTGGAAATAGATCGACAAGTGATCGAGAGTAGTCCTGTGCTACAGCGTTGGTTGGAGCAACCTCCTAATCTTTTGGAAGATATTTATAATATTCCTAGCTTTAATACAAAGCTGCGGGTTGGGCTTACATCACGCGATAATTCTTTTGGGGTTGAGGCTGGGATTGAAGATGTGTTTGTGGGGCGATCGCCTTTGACTGTTAGTGGTAGTTATCAGACTGAGTTTAGTGGTAGAGAAAGTGAACTTCAAGCAAATATTCGTTATTATGTTTTGCCGCTAGGTTCCTACTGGAATATTTCGCCGATTGTGGGATACCGCCAGTTTAATCAACTAGATCGCCCTCAAATTTCAGGATTAGATTTGGGATTGCAGGGAATTTTAGTTTTATCGCCCCATAGTTCGGATTTACGGCTGAGCCATACTTTTACATCTCCTAGTGGCAATTTGGAGATGAGTACGACTACACTCTCTTCTAGTTACTCAATTACAAATAATTTACGCTTGGGGACAAAAATCGAATGGCGGCGATCGCCTCTAATCTATGACAGCCGTGTGGGATTTTTATTGGAACTAGCGCTTTAAACCCGTTGGCACGGCGGCGAAGCCGCATCATACAGCAATTACCGATCATACGAACCACAAGAAAAATTTTGAAAGTGTTGCGAAGCAACACTTTCAAAATTTTTCTTGGTTTGGGTTTGAGCGCGAAGCGCTGTAAAACGGTGCAGATTATTGCAATTTGGCAACAGGATAATTCGTTAATAATTGGCGTTGAGTGAGTAGATCGATCGCCGTTACCAATAACTCGCGTTTGTCACTAATGCTAAATAAAACCTTGAGCCGATCGCAGTCGATCTGACCCAGCGGATCGAGTATCGCGATCGCCTGTGGCATTCCTGTCCCATTAGCATCAGTCTGTAATGGCTGAAAAGTTTCTTGAGCTTTTTGATCGAACTGCATCACAAGGCGATCACCGTTAAAACTGATTTCGGCTGCTCCTGAAGGACGACTTTCTAACTCACCTATAGTAAGAGCAATTTCGGATTGATTGGGTTGAGTCGCTCTAAGTAATAACTCGATGGGACGACGAGTCGGATAAACTTGACCACGCCGAAATAGTGGTTGATATTTCCATTGCTCCACCGAACGATCCCAATAACGGATTGCATAGGAATGAAAGAGATAGTCCTGAATGCTCACACCTTGACTAAGCATCAATGCTCCATGGGCGATCGCTTCAAAGGGCTTATGGCTATAGACTTTCCCCATTTTAAAATAATTTTCGACGAACGAAACTACCGATGGAACCAATGTACAGCCACCAACTAAGAGAATATGTTTAATATCGCCTTTGAGAATTCCTTTACTAAAAGAGCGATTTATTAGTTCGTCGATCGCTGATTGGATAACCCGATAAAAACCTTTGTGGTCTAGTATCGTTTCTAATTGCTGACGAGTATAGATAATTTCTTTCGTAGATTGCGTAGTTATATCAAAAAAGATTTCTGAGGCAGTTTCGTCTTCTGAAAGATTGATTTTAATTCGTTCCATTAAAAATTTAAGAACACTCAGATTGTTTTTCCCACTTCCATTAGTGTCATCTTCACAACCTTCTAAATAATCTTGGACTAACCATTGATCGATATCTTCGCCACCGATTGTATATCCAGTTTTTGCAATTACCTCTGCTTGATATTCTGTCCATTCACTTCGATTGACACCAATTTGCTCTCCCCATTTTGCGACATTTCCAATCTTGGGCAGTCGCACCAGTGATAAATCTAATGTGCCACCACCAAAGTCGATGACTAACACTAAAGCATTGGACGCGATCGCTTCATAACCAAGTGCTGCGGCTGTTGGTTCATCAAGAAGCCGAATCCGAGGGGATTGCAATGTTGGTAAATTGGGAGCGAATATCGTATTACTACATTCCTCTAGCCAGCGTAAATATTTTTCGTAGGATTGCACAGGTGCAGTCAAGATGACTTCCGAAGGAAAAATCTGTTGTGATTGTAGTTCCTTAGATATTTCACGCAAAAATTGACTGCCTAACCACTCAGGTGTCACTTTAATTCCATCAAGATTAGGAACATAATTTACATTTGCTACTAACCGCCGCTTGATTTGAGCGAATAATCTTGATTGAGAGCGATCTTTTCCTTGATCGATGACGCGCTGACCGATCTCGACTATTTCTGTTTGGGCATTCTGTACGTATATCAACGACGGTATAAGCCCATTCAAAGGTGCAGGACGATTAAGATTGCCAAAAATCATCGTTTCAGGCTGCTCCGTAGCAATATTCCATCGTGCAATCACGGTGTTGCTACTACCAAAGTCAATGGCGATCGCGCTCATAATTGTATATCTTGCCTTTTTGCAATAATTTGCATAATGCTACAAGTCTTTTCACGATAATTCATTTTTATCCTCAATTATTCAATTCCTACGGATCGAGTAGCGATCGCTGCATTAATATAGCTAAAAATCTCATCTAGCTCTCTGATCGCTTCTAGCTCAAGATTTTCTGTGGAGGTAAGAGCATCTGCTTTTTTCTTGTCGAGCAGGGTTTGAAGGCGATCGCATTAACAAAATGTCACTCTTGCTATAATGCTCAACAATAATATGTAACTCATAACCTTCCAAAGTTACTACACATGACTACAGTTCAGCTTAAAACGGATAACAGCGCAGAACTTGAACTAATACAAAAAATCCATCAGGCTTTACCAAAGGAGTTGCAGCAACAATACAACGATCTAAGCGCAAAAATGCGATTGCAAACCATCACTCCTGAAGAACATCAAGACTTACTTAAGCTGATTGATGTTGTTGAACAAGCTGATGGAGATCGCCTCCAATATCTTATCCAGCTATCCCAGTTAAGGAATATTTCATTAGCCGAATCGATGAAGCAACTGCAAATTCAT
>JBJTVM010000101.1:0-13679 GCA_046081205.1 Pseudanabaena sp.
CCCAATTGGGGATAACATCACTGCTTATGTTGCACCAATCGGCGCTCCAGAAGATGTCATCAGCCCTCTTAACCCTCTCGAAAGCGACTCTCAAGGTACAATCTCTCGCTTTGGTCGTTTCAATCCTCTGATCCGCATTGCATCTAGTAGTCGTACTAGTGGCTTGGCTGTTGCTGGTTTGAACTTCAAGTTTAGCGATAAGGTTTCCCTTGAACTTGCATACACTGCATCGAATGCCGCTCTAGCATCTGGACAAGGTGGTGTAACTGGTGGTGACACCAAGATTGCTGCTCAGTTTGTATTCAAGCCCGCTGATGTATTAACTCTCGGCGTTGGTTACGCTAATGCCTATACTTTTGGTAACACTCTTGCTTCTGGTCTAAACGGTGATTCTATTGGAGCATCTGCTGTTAACGCTGCTGGGATTAGTGGTATTAGAAGTAATACCGTAGTTGGCAGTTTAGTTTGGGATATTACCAAGAAGTTTACCTTCAATACTTGGGGTGCTTGGACTTTTGCTGATACAACTGGTACAACTACCGCATCAACAACCTTTACTAGCTGGATGGCTGCATTGTCTAGCAAGGACTTGTTTACCGAAGGCGACCTAGCTGCTGTGATGTTTGGTCAACCACTTTACAGAAGTAGTGTTGGTGGCGTTGCAACTGGCAGCACCGATACTCCTTATCACTTGGAAGCTCTATATCGTTTCCGTGTTTCCAAGAATATCAGCATTACTCCTGGTGTTTACTTTGTATTCAACCCAGGCAGTGCCAATGCTAACGGTACTGCAACCGTTGGTGTAATTCGTACCACATTCTCGTTCTAAGACTTAGTGTTGTCTTAATTAAATCAAAAAGGAGAGGCGCAGAGCGCCTCTCCTTTTTGATTTTTAAAATAATATATAGTTAAGTGTGATGCGCCTTAGTTGGAGTTGTGGCAATGACTGTACTATACGAGCAGGATTATGGACTCTGGGCCGAGCAGATGGCTGATCTATTGTCGGCAGGTCGATTTGCTGAATTAGATATCGATAATTTGGTAGAAGAGGTACGCGATTTGTCAAAGCGAGAACGCGATCGCTTATTGAGCAGCCTACGCTTGATTGTGCATCATTTGCTTAAGTGGGACTATCAGCCCCAGCTTAGATCAAAGAGTTGGCAGATAACTATTCAACGAGAACGACTTCATATCATTCGCTATTTAAAAGACAGCCCAAGTCTAAAGCGTTATCTAACTGATGAGTGGTTAGGCGAAACCTATGTAGTAGCTAGTTTAAATGCACAAAAAGAAACCGATTTAGAATTTCCAGTCGATAGTCCTTACTCTATTGAGGATGTATTGGAACGTCCAATTAGTTTAATGTGAATTCGATATAGCCATTTGTGCCGCGCTTCGCGCGGCGCAAATGGCGCGAAACGGTAAGAATCGCTTAGCGATTCTTACCAAAGGTGAATTGCAGAGCTTTGCGCTGCAATTCACCTTTGAATAAACTACACATCATGAGACAAACGATCGCATAGCTTCGGCAACTTGGGGCATAGGATCATTGGCTAGTTTTTCTAGAGCAGATTTAGCTTCATCGCCGCCGAGTTGAGCTAGAGACTGGGCAACTCGATGTCGGATTTGCCAATCGGGATCTTCGACAAGGGGCAACAGAAGAGCCACCGAAGCGGGATTGCCTAAATCACCAAGGGAGCCGATCGCTGCAATTTTGACTAGTTCATTAGGGCTTTGTAAGGCTTCAGCCAGTAAATCAAAACCCTGAGGGTCGCCTAGCTCACCGATCGCGGCAATGATACTAAATTGAAACAACCAGTCGTTAGTGGACTCGTAGGCAGTTTTAAGTAAATTAAAGGCTTGGGTAAGTCGTAGGGAACCAAGCGAAGCAGCAGCGGCAGCTCGTACATCAATTTCAGGATCGAGCGATAGGCGATCGCTTAAAATTTCTAAGGATTTTTCTAAATCAACCGTGCCGACTGTGCCGATTTGGCTAACTGCATCATAACGAATACGTGCATAGGAGTCGATCGCGGCGATCGAAAGTAAAGTAAATCTTTCAGAAATGGGAAGAGAGCGACTAGCATGGAGGGCTTTCATCCGAATACCCATATCATCTATAGCTAGTTGCTCTCTTAAGGTTTCAAACTGAGTTTCTGATGTTTCGCTCACAAGAAAATCTCGCAATTAATACGCTAACGTTTCAAGTGTCTCACGTAAGTAGCTACGCACGAGATCATCAAGAACGCTTTCTTGTAATACTAAAACATCTTTGGGATCGCCTTTGGGATCGCCATTTCGAGATCGCTGCCATTTATCAAATCCTGAACTGGTAGCGATCGCTTGTTTGAGATGACTCCAGACTTTAGGATCTTTGGCAGCTTCGTGTAAAGGGAGAGCTAAGTCATTCGCTGTTGAGGATAAGTTCATAGACATTTCCTAAGCTTATATGTAGATTACCAAATGTGCTAAAAGCAAAGTTAGTTAAGAATAAACCAACTAAAGAGCATAATTAACTCAATAATATTTATCTTATCACTTTAATAAAGAAGCCATGGGCATAGAATTAAATGTATATCTATAGGTATAAATCAATTATTTAAATCATTATGACTACATCAAATCCTTTTGTTGATCCAAACATTGCATCGCAGGCTACAGAACTAAATCCAAACTATGCAATACCTGTTGTACTTGTGTTGGCAGGAATACCACTTATTTGGATTCAACCAATTGCTACGGGTGTAGTCGCGATTTTTGGATTGTTCTTAGTTTATCAAGCAGCGACGATTCGGTTAGTATTTACCGCGACAGATTTAGAGGTTTATCGCTCGCAAGAAAAGTTTCGTACTTTCCCCTATCAAGAGTGGCAAGATTGGAAAGTGTTTTGGTTTTCTTTCCCAATTTTGTTCTATTTCAAAGAAGTAAAAAGTATTCATTTCTTACCAGTTTTATTTGATGCAAGTATGCTAAAAACTTGTTTAGAAAAACATATTCCTTTGAAAAAGTTGTAGCAAGTAGAGTGAGTTATTCTGCATCTACAACTAATTAATACAGTGGTACATAAATATTTATAAAAGCGTCGCTAAGCGGCGCTTTTATAGATATTTATGGGTTTTAAGGCAGCGCAAAGCGTTGTATTAGCAATTAGCATGAATTACTTTTTAGGTATTGATTTTGGGACTTCGGGCGTGAGGGCGATCGCCATTAATGCAAACAACGAAATTGCAGCAGTCTCTCGATCTGAATATGACATTCGTAATTGCGAAACATGGCAATTAGCACTATATGAAGTAATTACAGGGTTGCCTCAGAAAATTAGGCAAAACACCAAAAAAATAGTTGTCGATGGCACTTCATCTACTGTGTTGATTTGCGATCGCACTGGTAAGGCGATCTCGCCACCAATGATTTATAGCGATACCTGTGCGTTTGAAGTTGCCGAGCAAGTCAAAAAAATTGCACCACCAAAACACTCAGTTAGTAGTGCAACTTCAAGCTTTGCTAAATTAATTTCATTCCTTGCTGATGTAGAGATTCGAGCTTCATTTACTAACCATGCGCGATCGCTTTATTTTTTACATCAAGCTGATTGGATCGGTTATTTACTCCATGGCAAATTGGGCGTGAGTGATTATCACAATGCACTCAAATTAGGATATGAGCCGCTACTTTTGCAATACCCCGATTGGTTGCAGTCATGGTTACTCAAAAATCCTGCGGTAGTTTTGCCTGATGTTTTAGCACCAAGTAAAACCATAGGCATGATCGAGGGGAAGATCGGTGTCAAACTAAATTTGCCTCTAGATTGCACGATTGGTGCAGGAACAACTGATAGTAATGCCGCTTTTTTGGCTAGTGTTGGGACGGCGACACCTACCATTGGCACAGCAGTGACCTCTCTCGGTTCAACGATGGTGTTGAAAGTTCTAAGCGATCGCCCTATTAATGATCCACATTACGGGATTTATAGTCATCGGTTTGAGCATCCAGAATTGGGGTGTTTGTGGCTAGTGGGTGGAGCTTCTAATGTTGGTGGAGCTGTATTGCGACAATTTTTTACAGATTTAGAGTTACAAGAGTTTAGCGATCGCATTGATCCACATATTGCGAGCCTGTTGGATTACTACCCACTAACCAAAGTAGGCGATCGCTTTCCAATTAATGATCCTCATCTTGCGCCAAGACTAGAACCACGTCCTGATGATCCCGTTGAGTTTTTGCATGGATTGCTTGAAAGTATGGCAAGAATCGAGGCAAAGGGCTATCAGCTCTTACAAAAATTGGGTGCTTCTCCAATTCAGCAAATTTATACCGCAGGGGGTGGAGCAAAAAATACAGTGTGGACAAAAATACGCGATCGCCATTTACAGAGCTCGATGAAACAATCTCAACAAACGGAAGCAGCCTATGGATCTGCATTATACGCCGCCAGTAGAACTTACAACCTAAACCCAAATAAATGAAGGCGGCACAGAGTGCCGCCTTCATTTAACGTCAATTCAACGAACGCGCAAAATGGTAAAAATCGCAGATTTTTACCATTTTGCGCCATTCGTGCCGCGCGAAGCGCGGCGCAAATGGCAATATCGAATTCACGTTCAATTAAACCAAACTACAAATCCAAATAAATTACTACCGAAAGCCCTAACCATCGTATTCCAAACGTTCATATCGGTAATTTTCCCTTTTTCTAAATAGGGAGTAGCGGCTGTTCCTTGAATCCAAGATCCCAAATCAAAAATGCGTGGCTCAGTAAAAATTCTGGCAAAATCAATGCTGAGCTTCTGATCACGCCAGAAAGGTAAATTCTTCTTGCCGTCAAGAATTGCGGTGATTTCATCAAGAGCAGCTAGCCAAGATTTCACCATTTCATCCGTAACCCGAACTTGAGGAATTGCAGAAGCCTGTTTGGGGTTGGGAATCCATTCGCGATCATTGTCTGTTTCAGCCAAAATCGACTTCCACGATTCGCGACTTAGACTAATCACTGACTTCATATGATTGAGAATAGTCGTCATCCTTTGCGGCTCCGCCAAGGGGAACTTGGCAAGATGGAATGCTGAAATCAAATCGAGAATCTCAAAGAAACTGGAACTATAGTCTTCAGGAGATTTTTTGCGCGTCGAGAGCAAAAATTTATGGGGAGTATCTACATCTTGGAAAAATAAGTGAGCGCAAGCAGCAAATAACTCACGGCTGTCATAGGCACGTAGAAATTCACTAACTGCTCCTAAAACATGGGTATAGCCCTGTAACCACAAGGCATCAGCGCGATCAAAAGCAATGAAAAACTGTTGGGCATCTTTCTCAGTAACGTTCGCACCAGTAACAGCATTAAAAACCTGCCACAACATTTCTTTATCATCGGCCTTGCCATTGCCATCAAAATCTAAACGAATTAAGCCTAAACGTAGAGCAAGTTTAAGATTTTGATCTTTAATTGGTGCGAGGGTAGTCCTTACAGTAGCCAGATCATCAATCCAAGTCTGAAAAACCTGCTGGAGCCCGTCGTAAGTTAAAGTCTGAGGTTTGGGGTTTTGAGGTACTGGCAAGCGCAAAAAAGGTATCATTTCACTTACAGGACTTTGGATCAGCCCGTAACGATAAAGCGACTGCATTAACCGTTCAGTACCAGTCATAAATTGGATTACGCCCAACCCAAAGCGAGCTTTGTCATCCTGAGAATTGTTTTTTAGATAGTCGTTAAAGACCTTTTCACCTTCAGCAAGCTTTCCTGTGGTGAGATAAGGGTCGGGTAATGGCGCGATCGCTGCATTGCTTGGCTGCAAGGAGATCGCCGTAACCACGATCAAGCAAGAAATCAAGATAGCGACCAGCGATCGCCATAGCCATTGCATTTTTTTTGGCATATTCAAATTCCTAAGCGCAAAAAATAAATGATGCTAGCTTAGCTTACATAATCTAAATGAAGGAGGCGCGAAGCGCTTCCTCTACTTGGGTCTTAATTTGCTTAACAATAACGTCAATTCGACAAACGCACAAAGTGGTAAAAATCGCAGAGCGATTTTTACCACTTTGTGCCACTCGCGTTAACAATAAGCACTAATGTCTTCACCACAGCGATCAGCTAAAAAGCAAAGGGCGCGGAATCGAAGTCCAACTAGTTCATCGTATACAGGGTTGAGTTTACAAAGGGGTGGAATGCGGATAAGGGTGTGACCAAAGAATTTAATGGTGCGCTCAAAGGGGCATTGAGCAGGAATTAGTTTCGCTATGCGGTGGGCTGTTTTAGATTTGTGGATTTCAAAATTATCGATGGTCTTACGTAGGGGCTGAAGTAGATCGATTTTTTTTTGGGATTGAGGTCTGCCCATATACAAGTTTTCCCCGCCAATTCTTGAGCTATTAATACTTGACATGTTCACCAAACTCTATACAACAGAAAACGCAATAACAAACAATTAATTTACTAATCGTAACATAATTGTCTTAAATAGAGGACAGAAAATACATTATTCATCCTTATGTATGAGATATACATTCCTGACAGAACGAATAGAGCTTTTTCTATGACATTGATAATTTAGATCGTACCCACTTGTCTGTATAGGCGATCGCTATAACCTAAAAAAACGTGATTTCAATATTGCCATTTGCGATGTTCGCACGCCCCAAATGGTGAAAAATGGTAAGAACCGTTTAGCGGTTCTTACCATTTTTTGCTTTCGCCGAACTGACGTTAAAAAAACGTGAGTTCAATATCGCCATTTGCGCCGCGCTTCGCGCGGCGCAAATGGCGATATCGTGATCGCTCTATCCAAAAATTTCTGCAGGATCGGCGGATTGGACTTTGCGTAAGGATATTGCACCAGAAATCACACACATCACCATCGTTAAGATCATCACAGGAATTGCCTTGTCCCAGATATATAGAGGCAACAATGTGGCATTTTTGGTGAGATTATATAGCCCAAAGGAAATACTTAATCCAGGAATAAAGCCCAAAATTGATAGAACAAAAGCTTCTTGAATAACTACTCGCGCTAAATACAAATTGCCATAGCCCATTGCTTTGAGTGTTGCATATTCGGCTAGGTGATCGGAAACATCTGTATAGAGAATCTGATAAACGATCACAATTCCGACAATGAATCCCATCACCGTTCCAAGACTAAAAATAAAACCAATTGCCGTACTTTTCTGCCAATATCCTTTCTCAAAGTCAATATAGCCTTTCATAGTCAGGATTCGCGTATCATCGACTGCCGCATCATGAGTTTTTTGCAGATCTTGAACAGTGAGATCGTTTTTGTAGACAAACACTTTATCTTTGTTCTCTTCTCGAGTCAGTTTTCCATCTGCGCTAATGCTATCCATATACAAAATCTGAACTCTTTTCCCGTCGGGGGGTAATTTTTCTCGCGGCAAAATTACATGGTCGCTGGGCAAACTCATGATAAAGTTTCGCATTGCTTCGTAAGGGGATGCGTCAGGATTTAGATTAATCAAGCCGACATTAATTAATCCTGAACGTCGATTATCAAAAATGCGAAGGAAGTTAGTATCGCTGGTAATCACCGCACCGTCAGCCGCAAAGGATGCACCTAGCTCAAATAAACCTCCAATTGTTAGTTTGCGGTTGGCAACTTCACGTGTGACGAGATGGTTGCAGGCAAAAGCATCATCGCTAAACTTCGATTTGAGAGCTAAAGTGCCACATTCTCCCACAATTGGACCAAACTCAGCACGGGAAGCCCGATCAAAGAGAACTACATCTCGGGTTTTGACTTGATTGATATTTGCCTCTGCACCTGCCATTCTAAAAACCTTGGCATCAGGATTTGCACCCAATACCAAAATATTCCGAGTCTGCCCTGCGGGGTCTTCTTTGATTTTCCAAGCTCCAAGCCCAATATATAATGGGTTGACTGAAGCAACTTCCTTCATTCCTAAAGCTTGATAGAGGCGACGTTTTGAGAAGTTCCGCATCCCCACGAGGTTGGTAGACTGAGGGCTAATAATTACTAAATCACCTACCAAATTACTTTGCAAGCGAATCGCACTAGTAAACAATGCGTCACGGAATCCTAACTGCAAAAACATTAAAACCACCGCGAAGGTAATCCCTGCGATCGCTACCAGCAGTCGGCTTTTTTCGTAGGTAAGTTGTAGCCAAGCAAGAGGTACAGCAAAAATCATAAAATTTCATCTAGCGGTAAAAAAAATCAGATTTAATTAAGAGCGCTTTGCACTCCCATTAAACCTCTACCTTGACTCTGACTTGTAAGTTGGTAAGTCCTGAAACCTTAGCGCTGTCGTCTAACTTGATCTTGACTTCGATAATCCGTACATCGGTTTTTGCGGCAGGATCAGTTCCTAAGACATCATTTTTAGCAATCCGCAATCCAATGCGATCGACTTTACCCGTAATTTCACCTTCAAAGGCTTCACTTTCTATAGTTGCCTTCTGCCCAACCTTAATTTTGCCGATATCGGTTTCATAGATTTCCGCAACTGCATACATCTGACTAGTATTGCCAAGGTCAACCAATCCATTTGTCTGGCTGACAACTTCACCAGTTTTCGTATTGATTTTGAGAACCTGTCCATCAATAGGAGCGCGAACTTGGGCTAAATCGAGGTCAACTTCAGCTTTCTTGACATTGACCATCGCCGTTTGTAGTTGTGCTTCTGCAAACTGAATGTCGGTAGGACGGACTTCGCGAACACTACTCAGTAGTCCTTGTGATTGTCGCAATTGAAACTGTGCCTGCTGAATTTGTTGTTGGGCTTGCAAAAATTGACCTTGCAAAGTCTCAACCTTGAGGCGATAGGTATCGAGAACAGTTTGAGAAATTGCGCCTTCTTTATAAACTTCAAGAAAGCGATTGTAGTCTCGACCAGCTATTTCTAACTCAGATTTAATCCTAGTTGCATTGGCTTCTAGGGATTTAATATTGGCGGCGGCAGACATGACATTGCCCTCCTGAGCGATGATATCACCGCTTTTTGCACCTGCGCGAACTCTAGCAAGATTGCGATCGCTTTCTTGGGCTTGGCTTTGAGCTTGAAGTAAAGTGGCGACTGAGCGATCGTAACTATCCAGAATGGCGATCACTTGTCCTTGTTTGACCATATCGCCTTCTTTGACCATTAATTTGACAACGCGGGATGTCCCTAGCGCTGAAGGTGAGGCAACCTTGACAACTTCTCCCTGTGGCTCTAGGCGACCCAATGCACTGATCGCTTTAAGCTGTTCTTTGTTAGCGTTGCCTGTGGTATTAGTTGCTGGCGATGCTGTTGGTGATGGATTGCTACTAAAGCGTCCGATCGCAAACCAAACACTTACACCTAGTGCGGCTATTGCTAAAGCGATCGCAGGAATTAATAATTTATTAGAACTTTTGGGTGCTAGCGCCTTCTTCATATTAATGGTTTGATTTTTGCCTGAAGTACTTTGTGTATCTCCAGATATATTACTGACTTCCGTAGATGTTTCTACCTGTTTATCTGCCTGTTCATCTACCTGCATATGCTCTTTGCCTCAATTTACTTCAGCCCAGAATTAAAAACTAGCCAATAGTGTACCAACCTTTATCAGTTTGTCCATGCCTACGGCATCCTACGCTCAGGCTAGATTATTAAAACCCAATGATTGAGGGTGTAGCGCTTAGCGCTGCACCTTCAATCATTGGAGTCGCTTAGGTTAGATTAAAAGTCTCCATAATTTCACGAAAACTAGCTAGCCCTGCTTCGATGTTTTCGATGATTTCATTGGCTAGGATATCGGGGTCGGGGAGATTATCGAGATCGGCGAGGCTTTTGTCCTTGAGCCAGAAAATATCGAGGTTAGTTTTGTCTCGCGCCATGATTTCGTCATAGCTAAATTTGCGCCAGCGCCCTTCGGGTGTTGCTTCTGACCATGTTTCGGTGCGATGGTAGCGATCGCCTGTTTTGTAACAATCGATAAAAAGCTGGAGATCTTCAAGTTTGAGAGGATTTTTTTTGAGGGTATGTTGGACATTAGTGCGGTAGTCATAAATCCAGACTTCCTTTGTCCAAGGTTCTTTGGCGGCAGGTTTGTTGTCAAAAAAGAGGACATTTGCCTTGACTCCTTGGGCATAAAAGATGCCTGTGGGCAATCGCAAAATCGTATGTAAATCGGTGGTTTTCATTAACTCTTTGCGAACGGTTTCGCCTGCACCACCTTCAAAGAGAACATTGTCAGGGAGGACTACAGATGCATTTCCGTTGACTTTGAGGAGGGTGCGGATATGCTGCAAAAAGTTGAGTTGTTTGTTGGAAGTGGTCGCCCAAAAGTCTTGGCGGTTATAGCTGAGGTCTTGGCGTTCCTGTTCTCCTTCTTGGTTGGTGATGGTGATGCTGCTTTTTTTGCCGAAGGGGGGATTGGCGAGGACATAATCAACGCGAATACCTTCATCGGAAATAAGTGCGTCATTGGTAGAGATAAAACTATCACCATCAATTTCGCCGATGTTGTGCAAAAACATATTCATCAGGCAAAGGCGGCGGGTACTGGCGACGATTTCGTTTCCTGAGAAGGTGCGGTTTTTGAGAAAGATTTTCTGATCTTTGTCGAGGCGATGGTGTTTGATGATGTGGTCATAGGCGGCGAGAAAGAATCCGCCTGTACCACAGGCGGGATCGTGGATGGTTTTGCTGGGTTGCGGGTTGACACAGGCGACCATGGCTTTGATCAAGGCTCTGGGGGTGAAGTATTGCCCTGCACCGCTTTTGGTGTCTTCGGCGTTTTTCTCTAGCAGCCCTTCGTAAATGTTGCCTTTGACATCGGTTCCCACCATTGTCCATTGCTCTTTGGCGATCATGTCGATGATTTTGAGCAGTTTGGATGGGTCTTGGATTTTGTTTTGCGATTTGGTGAAGATTTGCCCTAAAGTGCCTTTTTCGGTGGCAAGCGATCGCAACATTTGGTTGTAATAGTTTTCGAGTTCTGCGCCGCGTTTGTTGCTGGTGAGGGTTGCCCAGTCGCACTTTTCGCCGTTGGCGATTTCGTTACCTTCTGCGTCTTTGATGCGCGGAAATTTGATGATTTTGCTGTAGGGCGGTTTGGACATTTCGTCTGCCATTTTGAGGAATAGCAGGTATGTAATTTGTTCGAGGTAGTCGCCATAGCTCACACCGTCGTCACGTAGGACGTTGGCGAAGTTCCAAACTTTAGAGATTAGGCTTGATTCGTTACTCATTGATATTATTAATTTGGTTTTTAAGATTTTGTAGTAAGTGTAATAGTTCTGGAATTTCTACGGTAATAATGTAATCATATCGTTAACATAAAAGTGCCAATCACGTTCTGACGAATTAGACATATATAGTTTCTTTCTCAATATAGGGACGTAGTTCAGGTCTTAATGCATTTTCAGTAATTAAATCTATGGGATGTTGTAGGAGATCTTCTAGATAAAATAGAACGCCAAAATAACGTTTTGATGTTGCTGGGCTATCAAAATCTATAAGAATGTCTATGTCGCTATTTGGATTAGCTGTGTCTCTAGCAGTTGAGCCAAATAGCGCAATTTTAGTGACTCCATATTTCTCTTTTAACAATGGTTTACTAATAGTTAAAAGATGAAGGGCTTGTTGCTTTTTCATAGGTTAATTGACTCCTGCAAGACTTGTTCGCATATTGTTTTACTTCTTCAATATCAATCGGATTTGATTGCTGAATAATAGCTAGTTGATCGATTAATTCTCTGATAGTAGGAATTTTTTAGTCATTTTTTATCCATTTAAAATACTGATAATTAGATACTTTACGGTATCTGATTCGGAGGTTTTACTGGATGCGATGAAGAGGGTAAGTGTGGCTAGGGCTTCGTTATCGATAATTGGTTTATTGTCTTTGAGTAAGATGTTATTGCGTTGGAGAAAGTATAAGAAACATGCCGCACCGATGCGTTTATTGCCATCAATAAATGAGTGGTTTTTAACAAAATTTTGATGCCGTCTTTGAGGTGTTGAATTTCTTGATTTTTTTGTTCTAGTCGTTTTTGGTTGATGGCATAGCCTTGGACTAGGTAATCTCTGAGGCGTTGGGTTGCCCATTGGCGAAATTGTGTGCCTTGTTTGGATTTGACGCGATAGCCAACTGAGATAATTACATCGAGGTTGTAGTATTTGGTGTTGTATTTTTTGCCTTCTGTGGCAGTATGTAAGAATTCCTTACTAACTGAAATTTCGTCTAGTTCACCTTCTTTGAATATATTGCCGATGTGTTGTGTAATTGCTACCCGATTGCGTTGGAATAGCTCTGCCATTTGTGCTTGAGTGAGCCAAACTGTGTCAGTTTCAAATTTGACGTTTAGCTCGATTTGGTTGTCTTGGCTCTGATAAATTTTAATGTTGTTATTCATTTACTTTTCTTTTTTTAGCGTCTTTCAGTCATTGAAGGGATTGAAAATTTCCAAATTAATGTTTTGAAAGTCTTTTACATTACGAGTCACAATTGTTAGCTGATTATTTAATGCAGTAGCGGCTATTAATAAATCTGATTGACTTCTGGTGATTCCTTGTTGACGCAGTTGGGCGCGAAGATTGCCACATTGTCTAGCAATTTCTGGAGTGACTGGTAAAATTTCGCATCGACTCTGGAGGAAGTTTTCAAACCAAGCTAACTGTCTATAGGCTTTTTTATAAGCCAGTCCGTAATATGTTTCTTCTATCGAAATTGTACTAATACCTACTAAATCTTGTGCTGCGATCCAGTCAGTGACTTGAGCTATAGGTTTGGGTTTAAAAATTTCGCTAATGATGTTTGTGTCTATTAGATATTGCATGAATTTAACTGAATTTAATCAAAGAAAGGATTAGGTCGATCGCTTCTCTCAATTTCGTCTAGTTCGATAGGATCTTCTGCTTGAATGATGGCTAGTTGGTCGAGTAGTTCTCTGATAGTAGGTACTTTTTTAGATATGAGTTTTTCAAATAGTTTGATGTCGATTACGGCGGCGATGGGGCGATCGTGTTCGTAGAGTAGCTGTGGTTCTTGACTACAGGCTGCGACGATGGCAGGAAAGTTTGCTTGAGCATCGATAGTTTTCCAATTTTTCATACTTACCTCTTATTTTTGCTATCTTTTTTTAACTCTTTCTAATAGTTTAGCAGCAGGTTCCCAGTCAGGCTGTTGGCGACAGGTTTGTAGTTCGTCTTGGCTGAGGAGTTTGCCTTCAAAGGCTTTTTTGAGGATGCTTTGTCGCAATGCTTGGGCTTTTTCTAGGCTTTGATCTATGCTTTCGTTAAGTTTGTCGCAAACTGATAAACGGGTTTCAATTTCTTGGACAATTTGGTTTTGTTCTTCAATTGAAGGAATAGGAGTAAGAAATTCTTTTAGTTCTGCCATTGCCACCATGTTTGGTATAGCTGTACCAAGAGATTTTTGAAAGATCTTTCTTTGAAAAGTTTCAGAACGAAACATAAGCAGGAATAGCTTTTTTGAAATAATTTTTTGGCTCTTCTGAGTTCATGGGGATAAGCACAATTGATAGTAGCCAAAAGTCTCTCTGAGCAATAGTTAGAGACTAATAACCTACATTCAGCAGGTTAAATTTGAAATAAGGTATTTTTAATTAAGAGCATTCAAAATAGCCAAATGCCTCAGATAGACGTACAACCTACATTCAGCAGGTTATTTAAGACAAAAAATAATATTTACGAGAAGAGGGGCCGAGAAACTGCAA
>JBJTVM010000102.1:0-11857 GCA_046081205.1 Pseudanabaena sp.
GCATTGTTATATCTCGAATCAAAGTTTCAAAATCTTCTAGTGTTTAAGCACCTTAGCAAATTAGTTAAGGTTGCTTTTTGTTTCCATATTTATGGGAATAATATAGTCAAAATTAATGCTTGTTTAGTATCTATATCGAGAGTTTGAAAATATTCAATTTTTTTGCGTTGGCTTGAAATCTCTGCTATCTCCTTAGATACCCTAATTATGATATCGTTATCAATACATTTTTTTATATCATTGTAAAGTTCAATCGCCCGTTCTACAGTCGATCTCCCAAATAGGTTGATTAATTCTGCCTTTAACTTTCGATTCATGAAGAGTAATCCTGTAAAGTCAATAAATCGTTACCGTAAGTAACCACGATTTTATTGATTTGTCAATTGCTTTTAATTTAACAATTTTGTGTACTCATAAATAGCTAGAAGTGGAATTTATATAAGTGGAAATAGTATTTATATAAGCCTTACTCGCTCTACAAGCTGCTATTGCAAAAACTGAATTTAGTATGTTTTAAATAGAATTTAAACAGGCTTTAATTAAACTTTAAATAGGATTTAGTTAAACTTTAAATAGACTTTTATCTCATTCAATACTTTTATCCGACATCACATCTTGGCAAGAGATCTGAAACTAAATCCTCTAGTTTACGTGACATTTTCTGCGATCTCTATTAACTTCCTCTAGGACAGTGATCGCAATGTCTCTTCAAGCATTAATTGTGACCCCGATCGCATATTCCCACATTCAACATCACAGGAGCATTGATGAGCGATCGCAGCTCCAACCTTGATAGAACGCGATACTAATCCCATAGAGAAAACGTTCACAGGGCAAAACCTATGATCCTCAATTCACTAAACCAAGTTCGCTCGATTGTCATCAATACCGTTGTTGGTACAGAACAGGCGATTATCTTTCTAGGCAAAACATTTGTAGTTGATAAAGCTTATAACTCACTAAATGAAGCGATCGCGGGATGCAGAAGAGATTTAGATTTGGGCATGGCAGTATTAATCGCGCCCAATGATAACCAGTTTAGTGTTTGGGTTTCGATTCCTAACGAATTGATTTTGCAATCTGCCTAACTCTTCACGACCAGTAATTCATCCCAACAACTTGTATATCTAGGCGATCGCAGATTGCTACGCATTCTCCATTCTTGCCTAATCCCCTCACAGGCAAACCGAATCGTTCCAGATCCAAAGCGTCTGTTTAGCCTGTCAATTACTTCCATTAACTTTTCATCAAGCGAATCAACTGCGGGTGATAGCAAATCCAACTGCACCGCCTCAACCGAGCTTAGATCGTTCAAACTAACGCCACATTTTTTATAACTGAATCCTTCGCGAAAAATGCTTGTCATGCAGAGCTTGGCATACCCAATCAATATTTGAGAACTATTGGTTGCCGTCGGCAAAGAAACAGATATCGAATTGCTGTATTGCGGGTCATTGGGCTTGAATCGGTTAGTTGTTAGAAATACCCCTAGAACCGCAGCTCGTAGTTTTCTATGTCTTAATTTTGCCGCCGCCCTTGCTGCATGGTGGGCGATCGCTTCATGCATTTGGGCAAGAGTAGTCAAAGGCTTCCCAAACGATCTCGAACAAATCATATGTTTTTGCGGTGGCGCGATCGCTTCCAATGGCAAGCATGATAAACCGCGCAGCTCGTACATAATCCTGACACCGACAATGCCCATGATTTGCTTGATTAATGATTCATTCGCATCTCTTAACTGAGCAGCCGTTGCAATACCATGCGATCGCAGTCTCACCCCCAAACGTCGATTTATTCCCCAAATATCTTCGACTTCGAGATTGCTCAGTACGCGATCGCGCAGCTCGTCGGTTAGTAATTCTGCAACTCCGCTTACGGATTTCTTGGCTACTCGATTAGCAGCTTTGGATAAAACCTTTGTTGTGGCAATACCAATACCTGTAGGAATTCCAGTCCATTTGATTATTTTCTCTCGCAGCTCCAAGCATAAGTCCATCATTCCATCGGTTCCCAAATGTGCGAAGCCTGTCAAATCTAAGAAGCATTCATCAATCGAATAAATCTCAACTTCTGGCACAGATGCAAACAGCACATCGTAAACACGATGGCTCATGTCTCCGTAAAGCTCGTAGTTTGATGACAGTGCGATCGCTCCTGCATTCTGTAGTACAGCTTTATATTTGTGGTAAGGCGCACCCATCGGAATACCTAGTGCTTTTGCTTCAGGCGATCGCGCTACGATACAGCCGTCATTGTTAGATAGCACAACTACAGGCTTACCCTCAAGCGACGGGTTAAACACTCGCTCGCAGCTAACGTAGAAGCAATTACAGTCAACGAGAGCAAACATTTTGATATCTGTACGAAAATCTTATTTTAACAACTTTAATCTAGGATTGGGTACGAACTAATCAATTGAATAGCTAAAAATCTTAACCCTAATACCTTTATTCCTAGCCTTATTAATCGTGTCTTGCGTCCCCTCAGTGTTGTTGACATGAAAAGCAACAAGTTCATCGGCAAGATCAATGATTTGGGTGATGCGATTAAAATATGACTCTTTATCAATGATTTGAGCAGTCCCTTCAACCAAACAACCCATTGACTTCACAGTTTCCAATTGCAATATCAAAGTTTCCGCCTGTCCACGAGTGATTACACCTTCACTAGCACGTAGCAAATAGTGAGCGCTGTATGTTGACAGCATGGACGGGATAATAATCTTTAATCGACTAGCATCAACATCAGCTTGCAATGCTTCATCAGTGGCAAAGAAGTCCACACCCAAAGCGCCGCCTGAGACAAGCCCATTACCAAAAGCAAGCAGCGATCGCGTCTCTTCACGAACTTGGTTCTCAATGTCAAAATTGGTATGTCGCCAACTTCCCACGATCGCAGTCCATTTCATAGGTTTTCGTCACTTTCCACTAGAACAATTCAAACATGGAACTAAAATTTGCAAATAAAAAGCGATCGCCTTTACGGTAGCGATCGCTCTTAAAACTATGGGGATACTTTTGCTGTTTAGCAAGGCTTTAACATCTTTGTGCAATCCATCTTCCGATCAAAAAGTGTCCGCGTCACCATATTTAGAGGAATATTTAGAGGAGCTTTTCTAAACCATAAATTAATGATTTGAGGGCGAGTACTTTGCGGATACACAGCAACATACCTGCCATGTAACAGGTGCGATCGCTAGCATTATGCTCAATTTTGAGAGTTTCACCCATCGCCCCAAAAATTACTTCTTGACGTGCAACTAGCCCTGGTACACGCACACTGTGAATGCGAATGTTTTCGCCGTAGGTTGCGCCCCTCGCACCAGTGAGATGTTCCTTTTCATCGACAAGAGCAGGATTGAAAGATTGACCTAGCTCTGAGAGCATTTGGGCAGTTTTAATTGCCGTACCGCTGGGAGCATCAGCTTTTTGATTGTGGTGCAGTTCGATGATTTCCACATGTTGGAAATATTTAGCGGCAGCGATCGCCGCCTGCTGCATCAAAATCACGCCGACAGAAAAGTTTGGGGCAATGATACAGCCTGTACTTGCCTTGTCTGCGAAAATAGCGAGATCGGCAATTTGTTGTTCGCTTAAGCCCGTAGTACCAACTACAGGACGCACCCCATAGGCGATCGCTGAGCGAATATTGTCATAAATAATGCTGGGATGTGTAACATCAACCATTACTGGTAATTGCGACTCTTGAGCAGCTTGGGCAAGCACGACTTCGAGATTATTGGTCACAGGTATCTCTAATTCACCAATACCTACCACTTCACCGATATCTTCACCGATATGTTTGCGACCGATCGCTCCTACAAGATACATATCTGGTGCTTGGGCGATCGCTTTAATAATTTCGTGTCCCATTTTGCCTGTCGCCCCAGAGACAACAACAGGGATTTGTATATTATTGGTCATGGATTAAAACTGGAAAGCAATATGTTTTACGAGCTTAGCTTACAAGTTAGCTGTTTTTTGGGCTAATCGCTCTATGTGCGAATTTAATCACTACAACAATCGACAAGAAAATACCGCAGCTTAAGATTGCTAATATTGTTTCCTGTGGTTTGGGGGAAATAATTACGATGAATCCTTGATCCTTAATCAATGATGAAAAGCTAGACACACAGAATGGCATTAAATACAGTCGAAAAGTTTGCCAATAATCTACTTTGCTATCACTTGTAGAAACGCTTAACACTAGTGCAGTGCCAATTACTACACTGATTCCTATGGCATTGATCCATATTTTAGGTGTGGGATCAAAATAAAAAGTGATGACAACTAAATACCAAATTAAATAGCACCATAAAATCAATTTATTAAGTTTGATCTCTTGAAAATATTTCATTAACCATTTCATTATTTTTATGCCCCGAAAATTACAATAAAACCCAAGAGACTGACTTGCTTGCAAAGCAAGTCAGTCTCTTGGGTTTTTAGGAAACCGATACCTCGAGCAATACAGATTGATATCCTGCGGTAGCTGGAGAAACAGTTGAGATAAAAACTAGCGGCTCATCGCCATCGTTGAATACGCCATGTACAGAGCCAGTCGGTGCAATAACAATATCTCCTGCAGCGATCGCTGCGGTTGTACCTTGTTGATCTAAATAATATTTGCCTTTACCTTGCAAAATAGTCCAAGTGTCTTGCCCGTGAGGATGAAGATGGGGCGCAATTTCCTGATTTGGCTTAATATACCAAGCTACAACAACTGTATCTGGAGATTCAGTAACGACTGAACGAATAGGCTCGCCGTCTACTGCTTGAAAAAATTCTGCACTGTTGAAAATTCTACTGCTACTCATTTTTGCGACACCTTAAGCCAGTTTATAATTTACAGACCTCATCGCTTTGATTGTCTTACTCAATATCTTTGCAGCCAGTGTTTTTAACCAAGAAATCACATCTATAAAACTTTGGGAATTATTGCGTGATCGTGTTCCTCCACTCAGAAGATTGCTTACTTCACCTAATTTTATCCACTTCCAACCTTTAGGTAGTTTCCCATTTTTATCAGTCATATTCACTCATCAGATCCTTGAATTGGCAAACGACGCAGGCGATAGCGATTGTCTTGAATAGTTACAATCGCCCCAGACTCTAACGCAGGAGCGCACACAGGCAGCACACTTAAAAGCTTCTCTAAGACAATATTCGGATGAGCATTTTTTAATCTAAAAAGTATCACGCTCGGCAAATCATCACCACTTAATGCTAATAGCTCCGCAAAGTCCAAATCGAAAGTTAAAATTATTCGGTTTTCTGCCTTAGCTTTTATACAGATTTCCGCATCAGGCAAACGCTCTAACCTCTCCTCCACAAGATGCACAGCCTCATAGCCCATTAGTCGCAACTTGCCAATCGTGACAGGCGACACACCCATATCACCTAAAAACCTCATGCGATCGCCAAAGGAGCTAAAGGATATAACTCTTCATCCGACAAAAATGCAGCATAGCGCAAACACTCATAAACGTCTTCAGATTCCAAATATGGATAATATTCCAAAATCTCAGAAACACTCATCCCATTTGACAGCAAATTTAAAACCAAAGACACTGTAATCCTCATGCCCCGAATACAGGCGCGACCACCCATGATCTGCGGATTAAAAGTAATTCTTGTAAGGTTAGTCATAATTCGTATTTTCTCGTATTTTACTTTAGTACTGCGACAACACAGCACGGATAACTTAGCAATTAATTTTGCCCTTGTATCAGCTTCATTTTCATTGAGACTCATTTTTGCCAAAATCATAGGTTAAATTAACCTTGATTTAGTTTATAGCCTGTTGAAGCTTTAAGTAGTACAGAAAAAACTTTGAAAGCGTCACTTAGCGCCGCTTTCAAAATTTTTTCTGGGTTTTGATTTAGCGCAAAGCGCTGTATGACTATTTGGGTTTACAAGTTTCCGTGAAAATTAATTGCTTAAGAATAGTTAAAGGTTGTAATATGGTTAGCTGGACTGAAAAAATAGGAGATTAGTACTATGAGTCGCGTATGCCAACTAACAGGCAAAAAAGCCAATAATGCCGTATCGATTTCTTTCTCACACAAGCGTCATAAGCACTTACAACACGTAAACTTACAAGACAAAAGAATTTGGTGGGAAGAAGGAAAGCGTTTTGTAAAATTACAAATTTCCACCAAAGCCATTAAGACTTTGCAAAAGAAAGGGTTATCAGCATTTGCTAAGGAAGCAGGTATTGACCTCCGCAAGTTCTAACCAAAATAGGGTAGCAAATGCTTTGCACTTGCTACCCTAAATATATTTTATGAACATTGGTATCGTCGGATTAGGACTAATTGGTGGTTCGCTAGGTTTAGATCTGCTCGCCTCAACGCAAGATCATAACCAAGCTCAAAATTATGTATGGGGGCTTAGCCGCAATCCTGAAACTTGTAAACAAGCAGAAGCGATCGCTGCTGTAAATATTGCTGATATAAATCTTGAAAATATTCCCGATCGCATTCTTGCGCAAACAGATATTGTTGTCATCTGCACACCGATCGCCTCAATTCTCTCCACAATTGCATTAATTGCACCAAAGTTGCCCGCTCATATGATCTTTACGGATGTTGGCTCGGTTAAAGCAGCGATCGTGGAACCTGCATCAAAAATCTGTCAGCAATTTAATCAGCAATTTGTGGGCAGTCATCCGATGGCTGGCACTGCCTTTCAAGGGATCTCAGCCGCTGAACGGAATCTATTTCAAAATCGTCCTTGTGTGGTTACACCTAGCAACGATCTAGAAGCAGTGGCGAAAGTGCGATCGCTCTGGCAATCTGTGGGCATGAATATCCATGAATGTAGTCCTGAAGAACATGATCGTGCTGTGGCAATGATTAGCCATGCACCTGTAATGATTAGCGCTAGTTTAATTGCATCCTGTCAGCAAGAAGGTGATGATCACGTTTTAAAATTAGCGCAAAGCTTAGCAAGTTCAGGCTTCCGTGATACTAGTCGCGTAGGTGGCGGTAACCCTGAACTGGGGCGACTAATGGCGGAATACAATCAATCAGCAGTATTGCGATCGCTCCATACTTATCAGCAATCTTTGCAAGCAGTGATTGGTTTAGTTGAGAACAAACAATGGGAAGAACTGGAAGCTTTTTTAGTTAACACTCAACGCGATCGCCCATTTTATGTAGATTAAACCCAGATGTTGTAGCTTTTTTTCTAAGAATACATTTAAGAATTACTTTCTGCGGTTCAAAGCTCTAAAAGATCCCCCTCAATCCCCCTTATAAAGGGGGAAGAATTTAATTCTCCCCCCTTTATAAGGGGGATTGGGGGGATCTAGACAGTTCTTAAATGGTTTCTAAAAAGATAATCCTTGAAATAGATCCGTAATAGGGAAAGTAAACCCATTAATAACATCCTCTCCATCTAGAAAATCACCTCGTTTTAGAAGGCGATCGGGTTCTTGGGCGGAACGATAGACTAGAACGTAATGTTGGATCGGATTGACAACCCAAACTAACCGAGTTCCATTCTCAAAATATTCTAAGATTTTGGTGTTGATTTCTTCCACCGTATTACCAGGAGATAGGATTTCGATCTCCAAATCTGGCGCACCCTCTAAAAAGCTAGTGGGAAGTTCTGAAATTCCTTGCAAGCGTTCTTTAGCAAAAAAAGAAATATCGGGAGCACGTTTGTTGCCATTTTTCATTTTGAAAGCAGTGCTCGAGTCAAATAGTACCCCTAGCTTTTGTGATGACACAACTGCAAACAAAGCCGAACTCAAAACGATAGAAATATATCCATGCAGTGCCCCTGAATTGCCCATTACAAATAGTTCTCCGTCCACAATTTCATAATGACATGCATCATCTGGAAGAGACATAAAAGCTGCATCTGTCCAGACTTTTTTGTTGGAAGTATTTACAGTCTCTGTCATTGAAGTAGACATATGTTTTGCTCCTTTTCACTGTTGATGTTGGATTAGTAGAGCATGGCAAGAGATTAACGACTATTTAAAGATTTAAGTAGACCACCGCAAGCATCTAATAACAGATCGATCACATAATTAAATCCATCTGCACCGCCATAGTAAGGATCGGGAACTTCTTGATCATTGTGAGTTTCGCAGTAGTCACACATCATTTTTACTTTATCAGTAAATTTTCGCTGCGGATCGAGTGCGAGGATATTGCGGTAGTTATCTTTGTCCATCGCCAAAATCAAATCAAATTCCCGTAGATCCATCGCCTCAAACTGTCTAGCTGAACCAACAAAATTTAAACCGCGTTCTTTGGCTGCTGCTCGCATCCGTCGATCGGGTGGTGCGCCCACATGCCAACCACCAGTTCCTGCCGAATCACAGACAAAGCGATCGCCTAGTCCTTCCTGCTCAATCAGATGATTCATAATATTTTCCGCCGCAGGCGATCGGCAAATATTGCCAAGACAAACAAATAGAAGTTTTTTAGTCATATTTATATTCCATAAATTCTTTAGAGTGCCGCTTTGCGGCACTCTAAAGAAAGAAGTTAAGCACAAAGCACTAAGATTTTCTCGACAACTTTAGGCGTGACATCTTGATTTTCGCCCAAGGCGACAAAACCGCGCTTCTCAAAGCGATCAATGATTTTGGGAATCACATCTAACCCTACACCATAGTCTGACAGATGTGTGGGAACACCAACAGATTCAAAAAAGTCACGAGTTTTGGCGATCGCCTGATCAATGCGTGCGTCTTCTGTCCCATCGACTAGACCCCAAACGCGATCAGCATATTGCAAGAGCTTTTGCCGCTTGCGATCGCGTCTAACAGTCAATATATTGGGCAAGACGATCGCTAAGGTCTGGGCATGATCGATACCATGTAGAGCCGTTAACTCATGTCCGATCATATGTGTCGCCCAGTCTTGAGGCACACCCACACCGATCAGTCCATTTAGCGCCATCGTTGCACACCACATCATATTTGCTCGTGCTTCGTAGTTATGGAGATCCGCTAAGACCTTGGGCCCTTCTTCAATCAAAGTTTTGAGAATGGACTCTGCCATTCGATCCTGTAATGGTGCATTGGCAGGATATGTCAAATACTGTTCCATTACATGAACATAGGCATCAACTATTCCATTACTGACCTGACGAATAGGCAAAGAGTAAGTCGTTTCAGGATCTAGCACTGAGAATTTAGGAAATACCAATGGACTCGTAAAAAAGAGTTTCTCTTGAGTTTCCCACTTAGTTATTACAGAAGCAGTATTCATCTCAGAGCCTGTGGCAGGTAAAGTCAGTACTGCACCGAAGGGCATCGCCGCCTTTACGGGAGCTTGTTTGGCACAAATATCCCAAGGATCGCCATCAAAAGGAACTGCTGCTGCAATAAATTTTGTACCATCCACGACGGAGCCGCCACCTACTGCTAGCAAAAAATCAATTCCTTCAGTACGAATTACTTCCACCGCTTTGAGCAGGGTTTCTAGATGTGGATTGGGTTCAATTCCGCCAAATTCTAGAAAGTTACGACCTTTTAGAGCCGCTTTTACCTGCTCATAAACTCCATTGCTTTTGATACTACCAACACCATAGGTGATGAGGATTTTTGCATCAGAGGGGATTTCTCCACCAATATTCGCAATTTGACCTTTGCCAAATAAAATCTTGACTGGATTGTAAAAAGCAAAATTTTCCATAACTAACTCAAAGACATTAAAGTTGATGCAAAGCATCAACTTTAATATAGCTAAAACGCTAGATCGTCTGATCGCGAACCAGAGTAGATCATGCCTTTACTAAAGTTGACGCTAAGCGGTTCACCGTCACGAATGAAGCCTGTCGCATTTGGGACTCCAATCAAAACTGGGACACCCAACCTGCGACCGATCACTACGGCATGGGAGTCAAGGCTTGATTCTTCAGTAATTACTGCCGAGGCTTTGCGAATTACTCCGATATAGTCAGCATCGGTGCGATCAATTACCAGGATTTCGCCTTCATTAAAGTCACGTACATCAAGGTGATGGAAAGCCACTCTAGCCCGACCGTGGACAATGCCGGAGCCGATACTTAAACCTTTACCAACTACTGACGACACAAATTCGACTTTGATCAAATCGGTAGAACCTGACACATCTTGCAGAGTACCTGCGGACATAACTACCAAGTCACCTGCGGAAAGCAATTTCATCTCTTGGGCAAGATTAAGAGCCGCTTCAAAGTTTTGTCTGGCTGATGGTAAGGAAATTAAGACCATCGGCTGTACTCCCCAGACCATTTGTAAGCGTCTCGCTACTTGCACATTGGGCGTAACTGCCAAAATCGGAATAGGAGGACGGAATTTGCTGACATTGCGGGCAGTCGATCCTGTTTTGGTGAGGGTAACGATCGCTGCCGCATTTAGTTGAATCGCAATGCGACCCACCGCTTGACTGATGGCATTAGGGACAGCACGTCCCATACTTTCAAGGGGCTGCATTTTTAGATCCTGTTCTTTTTCAATGCGGATCGCGATTCTTGCCATCGTTTCCACAGCCAAGATCGGATATTTGCCCACCGCAGTTTCGTTAGAGAGCATCACCGCATCAGTGCCATCGATGATCGCATTGGCGACATCAGAAATCTCAGCACGGGTTGCACGGGGATTGCTAACCATACTGTCGAGCATTTGCGTTGCCGTAATTACGGGAATACCGAGGCGATTGGCGGTTTTGATTAATTGTTTTTGAGCGATCGGTACATCTTCCGCAGGAATTTCTACCCCCAAATCACCACGCGCTACCATTACGCCATCGCAAACCGAGAGAATCTCTTCCATGTTGGCGATCGCTTCGTGCTTCTCGATTTTGGCAACAACGCTAGCTTTACGACCTGAAGCAGCAATTAGGTCTTTAACTTCTAGGATATCTTCAGGAGTACAGACAAAGCTGAGGGCAACCCAATCCACACCTTCGGCCAAACCAAAACGTAAATCTTCGCGATCCTTATCGGTCATCGCACTGACAGATAAGTGAACGTTAGGAAAATTTACCCCTTTATTATTAGAAAGTGTGCCACCTATGACCACGCGGCAATAAAGATCACCTAATTTCACATTCACATCTTCGACGACCATTTCCACTTTGCCGTCATCCAGCATGATTACTGCGCCGATTGGCACTTCTTCCGCAAGGGTGTCATAGGTAATGCAACTAATTTCCGAGTTGCCGTCAACTTGGCGGCTAGTAAGTGTGAACTTATCACCTTTATTTAAGGTAATTGGACCTTCTTTAAATACCCCAAGGCGAATTTTAGGCCCTTGCAAGTCTTGTAAGATGCCCACAGGTTGATTGAGTTCACTGGAGACTTGGCGAATATTACAAATGCTGCGATGGTGGTCAGCATGGGTTCCGTGGGAAAAGTTGAGGCGAAAGGTACTTGCGCCTGCTTCAATAAGCTGGCGAATCATATCGGGGCTACTGGTCGCGGGTCCAATAGTAGCAACAATTTTTGTGCGACGAAAAGTTTCTCTAACGGTCATGGATTGTCAGCTAACGGCGAACCTCAAACATACCAGAATCTCATGACAATTCTGCATGGTTGTGTCACTCTCTGGGGCATGAGTGAAATTAATACCAATTCACAGAAGTGTCGCTACACTTCTGTGAATTAAAAACCAAACCCTGTAAGGGTTTTAAAGACAGAAAATAGCTATGCCATTTTCTGTCTTGGCGCCATTTGCGCTGCGCGAAGCGCAGCGCAAATGGCACAAAATGGTAAAAATCGCGGAGCGATTTTTACCATTTCGCGCGTTCGTCGAATTGGCGTTAACCTTACTTTTCCCGTTAAGTATGAATTTGAGCAAGAAGCCAACCCTGACATAGTTCACGTAGGTTAGCCCACCCCCGCCAGAGAAC
>JBJTVM010000103.1:0-5382 GCA_046081205.1 Pseudanabaena sp.
CAACGGCGGGCTTTCAAAAACTAATTTTTATTATGAGAAGTGCAGCATCATAATTTCCATCATGGCACTAAATCAATGTTAAAGGTATAATCGACGATGAATAATATGAAAATTCTGTAGTTGTATTAAACAATGAAAGAAATTGAACATGCTGCCATAGCTTTAGACAACTTTCATTCAGTTTTAGCTAAGCCTCACAAGGTTTTGGGTAAAGTTAAGACAACATTACCAAACTCTATGTGCCATTGACAGCGATTGGTATCAAGCACATGTATGCAAAGCTCTCCTCTAGTGTATTGGGCATATTTTCTGGCTGCTGGCATCATTGAGGATGTTCGTCTTATGCCATTGGATGAAAATAATTTAACTAATGAAAACGTAGCCACACTTTTAAGAGGCTATAGAGTTTCGCCCTCTGCCCCTTTGCAGCAACAGTTAATTGAAATTCACATGGGATTAATTCGAGAGACAATCGCTGCTTTACCGATCTCATTAATTAACCAAAGAAATATTGGCGATCGCCGATCTAGCGATCGCCCAAACATAAACGAGCGTAGAGTGTCAAATCTTCGTGTTGGGGAACGCAGATCAAGCGATCGCGAATTACTCGAAATTGGTAAACAAGGACTAAAAAAAGCCCTACTCCAATTTAACCCTGAGATAAATCCTAACTTTTCTGAATTTGCGCGAGCTCATATTCACCAGCATTTAGAGAGCTTTTTGCAAAGACAATATCTTGACAATCGTAATGAACCTCACGAAGCTGAAGAATCTGATCCTCAAACTACGATTACCCGCAAACAAGAAACTCTCGAAATTTTGCAAGCCTATCGAGCTAATCCCACCATTAAGCTACGGAATCAACTCGTAAATCTAAATATAGGCTTAGTGCGTCGTGAAGCCTATCACTGGAAAAATCAATGCCAAGAAAGTTTTGAAGACCTCATGCAGGTCGGTTCAATTGGGTTAATTAATGCGATCGAGAGATTTGATGTGAGTAAAGGTAATGCTTTTAGCTCCTTTGCCGTGCCATATATCAAGGGGGAAATCCAGCATTATTTACGCGACAAAAGTCCAACGGTGAGAATGCCGCGTGCATGGCTAGCCACCTATAACCAAGGCTGTAAAATCATTCGGAATAGGCGGACGGAGACTGGTCGGGAACCGTCAAGTCAAGAGATAGCGAACGAGTTAGGCATTACTGTTAGTGAATGGTATGACATTAAACTCGCTTGTCAAAACCGATCGCCAATTAGTCTAGATACGCCCATCGATCAAAGCGAAGACAATGCGACCTCGATTGGTGATCTGGTTACTGATCAGAAATACCAAAGTTTTCAGCTTGCCCAAGAGGATAATATTCGCCTTCAGCAAGCCCTCGACCTCCTAGAAGATCGCACCCGTGAAGTAGTCGAGTTTGTGTTTTTAAAAGAATTTACACATCGTGAGGTAGCTGAGACTCTAGGTATCAGTGCTGTCACTGTTTCCCGACAACTCAAAAAAGGCTTAATAGCCCTCAAAAAGATCTTGGCTACACCCATCGAATAATCAAAAAAGCGATCGCCTACGGCGATCGCTTTTTTGATTATTTGATAAAGATTTTCGCTTGGCGAAAATTTTGACTAGATAGGAGTAGTTGCTTGCAATCTAGCGCGAGCCATCCGCAAAGCTTGCTCAGCTTGAATCTTGCCTTGCTTATCTTCAGCCTTAATACCAGCTAAAGCTTGCTCTGCATCTTCAAGTTTTTTGCGTGCTTCTTCAGCATTGATTGTGCTGCCTAATTCGCCACTACGAACTAAGACGGTTACTTCGTTTTCTTCGACTTCAGCAAAACCACCTGTAAGAGCGACGGCTGCCCAAGCTTTATCTTTCCGAAAACGTAATACACCTGCTTCAAGTGCGGAAATCAGAGGAGCGTGACCAGTTAAAATACCAAGTTGCCCCGTGGAACTAGGTAAAATCACTTCCTCTGCGTCAGTATCCAGAATCGTTGTATCTGGAGAAATTACTTTTACAGTTAGGGTCATTTTTAAAATATTTGGTAATAGGTTTTGACTTTATAGCTGCTGGCTACTAGTTGTTAGCTGTTAGCTGTTGGCTTTTCATAAGCTAAGTGCTAACAGCTAAACGCTAATAGCTAATGCCTAATTACCAGCCTTGAGCTTTTCAGCCTTAGCGATCGCTTCTTCGATGTTGCCAACGAGGTAGAAAGCTTGCTCAGGTAGATCATCAAGTTCACCCTTAAGGATGCGATCAAAACCATTGATGCTTTCTTCGAGGGTGACATACTTACCAGGAGAACCAGTAAATACTTCGGCAACGAAGAAGGGCTGAGACAAGAAGCGCTCAATCTTACGGGCGCGGGCTACAGCCAACTTGTCATCTTCAGAAAGTTCATCTAGACCCAAGATGGCAATGATATCTTGCAGCTCTTTGTAGCGCTGAAGAATAGCTTGTACGCCACGGGCTACACGGTAATGTTCATCGCTGACCACACCTGGTTGCAACATCGTCGAAGAGGAATCGAGGGGGTCAACCGCAGGATAAATACCCTTAGAAGCCAAACCACGGGACAATACGGTGGTAGCGTCTAAGTGAGCAAAGGTGGTTGCAGGTGCGGGGTCAGTCAAGTCATCCGCAGGTACATATACTGCTTGTACGGAGGTAATGGAACCTTCGGTGGTGGAGGTAATGCGCTCTTGCAAAGCACCCATGTCAGTGGCAAGAGTTGGTTGGTAACCTACAGCGGAGGGCATCCGACCGAGTAGTGCTGATACTTCGGAACCAGCTTGAGTAAAGCGGAAAATATTGTCAATAAATAACAATACGTCTTGCTTGGACACATCACGGAAGTATTCAGCCATGGTCAAAGCGGTTAGACCCACACGCATACGCGCACCAGGTGGCTCGTTCATTTGACCGTAAACGAGAGCGAGGTACTGAAGTACACCCGATTCTTTCATTTCGTTGTAGAGGTCATTACCTTCGCGGGTACGTTCACCTACACCACCAAACACCGACACACCAGAGTGCTTTTTGGCGATGTTGTTAATTAATTCTTGGATTAATACGGTTTTGCCTACACCAGCGCCACCAAATAAACCAATTTTGCCACCACGGCGGTAGGGGGCAAGTAGGTCAATTACCTTAATACCCGTTTCAAAGGTACTAGGCTTGGTTTCGAGTGCTGTAAACTCAGGGGATGGGCGGTGAATTGGGAATTTTTCTTCGGTAGTAACAGGACCTAATTCATCAATAGGTTCACCTAGTACGTTGAAGATACGGCCGAGGGTGTTTGGACCAACAGGAACACTGATCGGTGCACCTGTATCGGTTACATCCATACCTCTAACGATGCCGTCAGTGGTACTCATCGCAACAGCACGTACTTGGTTATCACCTAGTAATTGTTGGACTTCGCAGGTGACATTAATGTCTTGTCCTGCGGAGTTTTTGCCAGTTACGACAACGGCGTTATAAATTTCGGGGATTTTGCCACTGGGGAATTCGGCATCGACCACAGGACCGATGATCTTGGTGATGCGCCCGACTGATACTTTCTCTGCGGTTGTTACCATGCTTGCTGCTTACTCCAGCCTCTTAACTCAAAATCTAAAAAATTTGCAATGAAATGACGTGCAAGAAGATATATGCAAGAAAATGCAACATATCAAAAGAATCAAACTCTAAGAGTTTAACTTTTTTGCACTCACATATAAAGCTAACCGCTTCTCAAAATACCATTTAATGGGGATCGAAAGATCGCTGGTTTACCGAAAACGACTAGATTTTCTGCTATGGGGCAATTGATTTTGTATATTGCAACCAGTTTGGATGGTTATGTTGCGCGTAGCTCTGGAGCGGTGGACTGGCTATTTACAGATCAGGATTATGGATATGAGGATTTTTACGAGACTTGCGATCGCCTGATCATGGGACGCAACACCTATGAGCAGATCCAATCTTGGGGTGAATATCCCTATCCTGAGAAGAAATGTTTTGTGTTTTCACGTACAGTTCAGCAAGGGCAAGATGAAAATGTGACTTTTGTTGCTGGCGATCTAACTAACTTTGTGAGAGATCTTAAATCTCAAGATGGTAAACACATTTGGCTAGTTGGTGGTGCAGCGATCGCCAAAACCTGTTTAGAAAGTAATCTCGTTGATAAATTTATTTTGTCGATCCATCCCATAATTTTAGGCGAAGGCATTTCTTTGTTTATACCACCTCTGCCTACCTTAAATTTAAAGTTAGGAAACGCTCAAACCTTTGATACAGGGTTAGTGCAGCTTACTTATCAAGCTTTACATAGCTGTAGCCACTTGCATTAGGACAAATCAACACCCAAGAAGCGAATGGCGGCGCTTCGCGCCGCCACTGGTCTTCTGGTTTTATGTCCTAGACTGACGACAGTTTTAAGACTGACTGACGTATTAGCCGTTTAACTAATTAGAATCAATGAAAATTAATGCCAATCTTTCTACAGAATTGCTCACCTATTATCGCCAGATCAGTACAGAGGTGTTTACAGTAGTTGACTTAGAAACAACAGGTGGAAAAGGCGATCGCGATCGCATTATCGAAATTTCGGTACTTCAAGCCTCCCTCAAAGATGGAATTCAGCAGATACTTACCGACCTAATTAATCCTCAAATCCCCATACCTGAGCAAATTGTCAGATTTACAGGTATCTCGCAGGACATGGTTACTTACGTTGAAGCCAGTGATCAGATTTTGCCAAAATATTTACCCATGTTGCAAACGGGGGTTTTGACTGCACATAACATTGGGTTTGACTACTCTTTCCTTAAAGCCGAATATCAAAGACTCGGTATTGAATTTATTGCTCCTAAACAACTTTGTACAGTTAAGCTATCAAGGTTGTTACTGCCACACTTACCATCGCGATCGCTGCCTAAGTTAGTCAAACACTACAACTTTGATGTCGGTAAGTCCCATCGAGCCGAATCCGATGCGATCGCCTGTTGGTTGCTTTTAGAGAAGCTGCTCAACCAACTATTAAGTGCCAAAGATGAGGAAATTTTGAATCTCTTTGGTCAGCAATGGCTTTCTGGAGAGGATATAGCCGTAATTTTACAACTTCCACTTAGTCAAGTTGAAGAGCTTTTGACAGACTCCTCAGTCAAATCAAGATTCTCAAATCGTAGACAAATTAATTTATATCAGCGTAAAGGAGTTGAAGAACTAGCGAAAACAATTTCTCCATTCTCTATCTAGGATTCATACCAATTCATAGAATTATGGCTACACTTCTGTGAACTAAAAATCAATGTAAGGGTTTTGAAAGTCAAAAATGGCATAGCCATTTTGGGCTTTGGTTTAACGCCAATTCGACGAACGCGCAAAATGGTAAAAATCGCA
>JBJTVM010000104.1:0-1766 GCA_046081205.1 Pseudanabaena sp.
CTTGGGTATGGAAGTAATGCACGAGCGCAATGCTCACAACTTCCCACTCGATTTGGCTGCTGTTGATGTAGCACCAGTAGCAATGTCTGCTCCTGCTATCAATGGTTAATTTCTAGCCTAGCCTAGTCTAATCGAAATAAAGAAAGCCCCTCCTTGCGGAGGGGCTTTCTTTGTTTCGATTAGGTTCACTAGATCTTAATCTATGCCTTCAGCGATCGCTATCAAAACTCATCTCCGCCAAAGTATGCGCCGACATCCTCGCCTTAATCAGCGTCTCCGCCACCGAAATCACGATCGCATTTTTCGTTGCTTCCTGTAAACCTCTAGCCTCGCGTGCAAACAAAGGCTCAATATCATTGGCAAGCTGTTTGAAAGCTAATAAAGTTAAGGACATGGGTTAGGCACAGGAATCTGCATGAGGTTAAGCATAGCGCGACCGAGTAAACCGTAAGGATTGGCAATGGTTTCAGGCATCTCAAAATGATTATAGCCATGACCGACTAACAACTGTACCGACTTACCCAAATTAGTTAAGGTCTGGGCAAAATCCTGCGTTTGACGCTGAAATTCAGGAGTTTCCAGAGTGCCATAGGCAACGATCACAGGCGCATGAAGATGGTGCAGATGTCGTTGCGAACTGAGCGCCTGTTCGATTTCATCTGTAAAGTTGATATAGGAACTTCGCGCCGATAGTCTGACAGGTTTGAGATCAAACATGCCACTGCACAACAATCCTCCTTTTAGGGTGTCAATCGGTAAATCAAAGGTATTTTGCCAATCGGTAGTGAGAGCAACTCCTGCAAGATGCGCTCCTGAAGAATGTCCCGAAATATAAATGCGATCGCGATCGCCTCCAAATAGATGAGCATTGCGCCTTAGCCATGCCACAGATTGGCGCACCTGCATCGCCATCGGCATCAAATCTCCCTGTGCCTCAATCACATTAGCAAAATCTGGCACAACAAAATTTACGCCTGCCCGCACAAATAATTCAGCAGCATAGGCAAAATTCCTCGCCACACCATCACGCCACGCGCCTCCATGAATAAAAATATGGATCGGTGCATTAGTTTGGTGAGTGACATAGACATCCATTTCTTCAATGGATGTTGAGCCATATCGAAATCGCTGGGGTTCTCCTATTTGCGATCGCACCTGTTCACTGTTAATGGCATATCGCTGAAGAATCTGTTGCATATTTGGTGCGTAGATGCTCTGATTGTAGGCAGCATCTAGCTCTGCTTGTTCCATATCTAGCCAAACTAGCTTCTTTTCCATATCACTAGAAATATCATCAAATTAGCGCGTGCATCCTGCCTGCTTGGGTGTGAGATTTGTCAGTCAATAATGTGAGTCAAAGTTTCAGACTTTTAAAGATGTTAAGTCTATCCCCTGTTCAGGTGTAATACCAAAGCACAAAATGGCGTAGCCATTTTGTGCTTTCAAAACCCTTACAGCGTTTGGGTTTTAATTCACAGAAGTGTAGCCACACTTTTGTGAGTTGGTATTAGAGAGTAGCTGAGATCTAGTGGATATCTCTACAGACTGATTCGGGTTCTAAACACTTTACAAAACTCAACAAAGGAGATAATGTTTACTTACTGGCAAAAGCCAAATATATAAATCATTATCTCACCGCAATCATAAGAAAATGACAACAGCAGTACAAAGACGCGAAAGCGCATCACTGTGGGATCAATTTTGCAACTGGATCACCAGCACCGACAACCGCCTATATGTAGGCTGGTTCGGCGTAATCATGATCC
>JBJTVM010000105.1:0-3356 GCA_046081205.1 Pseudanabaena sp.
ATTCTGAACAGCTTTTCCGTCTTGGTGATAATCTTTGCCGTTCTTGACTATCTTTTCGCTTTGGCAGTGTGGACATTCCATGCCTTTCTCCTTGTCTCTGCCTCTTTATTTTACTTCTCACGTCTTAACTGACCAGTGCCCGATCGCATCATTACCCCGAAACAAATTAATTTCATATTCCCCATCTATCAGAGTACAAACTGAAAGCGTAGGTTGCTTAGGCTTGCCGATATGTCGAATCCCACCCAAACCTAAATAATCGGCAATCCAATATTCAGGAATACCTAAAGCCGCGTAATCTTCGACTTTACGAGCGTAATCATTTTGCCAATTACCACTCACAACTTCCGCCACAAACTTGATTGAGCTACCCCTTGTAATGATCGATTGTTCTTGCCAGAGAGATTCTTTCGCAACTTCCGTCCGATCTACAACCATTACATCAGTACGAAAAGCCGTCATACTTGCACTAGAGGGACGAAACAAGCCCCTTTGCAACACAAACCAAGGCAAACCTAATTGATCGATCTGCACACAGATTTTTGCTGTGATCAAAGCTGCAACTTCTTCATGCTGCCCCGTTGGTTCCAAATCAAAAACCTCTCCATCAATCAATTCATAGCGATTATCACCACCATAACGGGTAATAAACTCATCTAGGCTGACAGGTTGATGCTGTACTTGTGCGATCGCAAGGGTCATAGCTCATCTAGCCCCAATTAGTATTTTCACTTTACCAAATTTTAGCTGTAACAGAGACTTTATGCCAAAACTTGCAATGATTAAATAAATTAAAAAAATTGCAGACTATTCTAGCAACTATTTCAAAAACACAATGCGTATCCTATCCCGCAACACTTTGCGAGACTTTTGGAAATCTCATTCAGATGCCGAAGACGCTCTGAAAACTTGGTATTACGAAGCCTCTCATGCCAATTGGCAAAGTCCCACCGATATAAAAGCTAATTATCGTAACGCCAGCATCATTGCCAATAATCGTGTGGTTTTTAATATCAAAGGCAACAGCTATCGGCTAATTGTGGCAATTCGCTATGATATTGGCACTGTGTTTATCAAGTTTATTGGCACTCATACCGAATATGACAGAGTAGATGCAGCAACAATTTAGTTATTACTCTAATGAAGGTAGACCTATGGAACTGCGACCCATTAGGACTGAAGCAGATTATGAACAAGTCCTACAAGAAATTGAATTATTATTCGATGCTGAACCTAATACCCCCGAATGCGATCGCTTAGATATTCTTAGCACCTTAGCGGAATCCTATGAAAGATTACACTTTCCCATAGAACTTCCCGATCCGATTGAAGCAATTCGTTACTACATGGATGCGCGTGGATGGTCACACAATGACTTAGAAGCTTGTATCGATAGTAGGGTTAGTTCGGCTGAAATATTAGCGCGTAAGTTTTCCCTAAACCTAGAAATGATCAGAAAACTAAATAAAGAACTGGGAGTTCCCGCTGAGATCCTGATTCAGCCTTACCAATCATTACAAAATTCTGCATAGCTAATTATTAAAATCAAGATTTTTTAATGAATTTTATGGATAAACTCTAGCAATTTCCGTAACAGCTACATCTTGCAAAGGCTAATACGATACCCAAACGATGCAAAAATAGTAGATCGATTCTACTGGAGAAAGATTAGGTGTCGGACAAATTTGATTACGATTTGATTATTATTGGTGCTGGCGTTGGTGGACATGGCGCAGCCCTCCATGCCGTTGCCTGTGGGTTAAAAACAGCGATCGTTGAAGATGGCGTAATGGGCGGGACTTGCGTTAATCGTGGTTGCATCCCCTCTAAGGCTCTGCTTGCCGCTTCGGGACGAGTGCGTGAAATGCGGGCAAAGTCTCACCTTAAGGCGCTAGGTATTGATGTGGGTGAAGTAAATTTTGATCGTGGGGCGATCGCTAGTCATGCCGATAACCTAGTACTGAAATTGCGTGGCGACTTAACTAATAGCCTCAAACGATTAGGCGTAGATATTTTGGAAGGTCGTGGGCGTGTAGCAGGCGTGCAGAAAGTTAGTGTTGGCAATAAGACTTACACCGCCAAAGAAATTATCCTTGCCACAGGTTCCGAGCCATTCGTGCCACGCGGTATTCAAATCGATAGCAAAACCGTCTACACCAGCGATCAAGCTGTGCGTCTAGAAACTTTGCCTCAATGGGTGGCAATTATTGGTAGTGGTTATATCGGTCTAGAATTTGCTGATGTCTATACAGCGCTTGGTTCAGAAGTAACGATGATCGAAGCATTAGATGTATTAATGCCTGGCTTCGATCCTGATATTGCTAAGATTGCGGAGCGTGTACTGCTCAAGCCTCGCGATATCGAAACGCGAACGGGTGTATTTGCCACCAAGATTACCGCAGGTTCTCCTGTCAAGATTGAGCTGACCGATGCAAAGACTAAGAAGGTAGTGGAAATTCTAGAAGTGGATGCTTGCTTGGTTGCCACAGGAAGAATCCCTCTCACCAAAGATCTTGGTTTGGAAAGTGTAGGTATTGCGCCGAATCAGCGTGGATTTATTGATGTGGATGACACGATGGCAACTTCTGTTCCCCATCTTTGGGCGATCGGCGATGCCACAGGCAAGATGATGTTAGCTCACGCCGCTTCGGCACAGGGCATTGTTGCTGTAGAAAATATGTGTGGTCGTGCAACTACAGTCGATTATCAAAGCATCCCTGCGGCAGCATTTACCCATCCTGAAGTCAGTTTTGTCGGTTTGACAGAACCACAGGCTAAAGAAAAGGGTGTAGCGGAAGGCTTTAAAGTTGCTACGGCAAAGTCCTACTTTAAGGGCAATTCCAAAGCGATCGCTGAGGGAGAAACCGAAGGTTTAGCTAAGATTGTTTACCGAGAAGATACAGGCGAACTTTTGGGCGTGCATATCATCGGTATCCATGCTTCAGACTTGCTTCATGAAGCATCGGCAGCAATCCGCGATCGGCAAACAGTGCAGAAGTTAGCGAAGGTGGTTCACGCACACCCCACGCTTAGCGAAGTCTTAGATGAGGCTTACAAACGCGCCGCCTATATCGAATACCAAAGCACAAAATGGCGTATCCATTTTGTGCTTTCAAACCCCTTCCAGGGTTTGGTTTTTAATCCAGAGAAGTGTGTCTACACTTCTCTGAATTAACGTCAATTCGACGAACACACAAAATGGTAAAAATCGCAGAGCGATTTTTACCATTTTGCGCCATTTGCGGTGTGCTTCGCACGCCGCAAATGGCGATATCGAACTCACGGTTGCTTAGATCCTACATTCAGCAGGTTAAATTTGAAATAAGGTATTTTTAATTAAGAGCATTCAAAATAGC
>JBJTVM010000106.1:0-1468 GCA_046081205.1 Pseudanabaena sp.
CTTGGGTATGGAAGTAATGCACGAGCGCAATGCTCACAACTTCCCACTCGATTTGGCTGCTGTTGATGTAGCACCAGTAGCAATGTCTGCTCCTGCTATCAATGGTTAATTTCTAGCCTAGCCTAGTCTAATCGAAATAAAAAAGCCTCTCCGCAAGGGGGGGCTTTTTTATTTCAATTAGGTTCGCAAATAATACCAATTCACAAAAGTGTGACAACACTTCTGTGAATTAAAAATCAAACCCTGTAAGGTTTATGTTAGACTGCATAGCTACTTTGGATCATTAAGTCAACCCTAAACGCAGTAACAATCGAAAATTATGAGAAGGCGATCGCAAAATCTTTTATCTTCTTTTGTTCGCGTTATCATCGCTGTCAATATATTTGCTTTTATTTCGCTCAGTGCGCATCCTCAAAATGATCTTACTTGGGCAAAAAATCTAGATACTAAAAGTAATTCATCAAATTCCAAGCGCTTTTTATTCATAGATTTACAAAATCATTGGTCGCGATTGTTTGTTGAAGGGTTATTGTCACAGACGGCTTTGAAAGATGCTTTAGTGAATTCTGGAACGATTAGCCAATTTCAGCCCGATCGCCCCATTACCCGCGCAGAACTTGCCAAGTTATTAGAAATTGCCTTTGCTAATCGCAATGCTCCCAAGATTACGACACGCTTAAATGAGCCTGCCACCAAAGCCGAGATCTTAGTGGCGATCGCTCGTGAACTGAACCTAAATATCAAAGCCCACAAAACACCGCAAACATATTTGCTATCAATGTATCGCGATGCTTTGAAAGTCCCTGACTATGCTATCCCTGCGATCGCCACACTTACCCAACAAGGTTTAGTTACCAACTATCCCGACCCACGTATTCTTGCGCCGACTAATGCGATTACAAAAAGTGAACTAGCCGTATTGCTTTATCAGGCTCTTGCCTATCAAAAGAAATTACCAGCACTAGGTTCGCCCTATACGATTAATCCTAATCGACAGCTTTGGGATCGTGAACTGATGCAAGTGACGCGCCTCGAAGTTAGCATTAGCAAACGCAAAGTTACCGCCTTTCATGGTGAGATCCCTTTAAAAACATATCCTGTAGCAGTGGGCAAAGAAGGCTGGAGTACCCCAATCGGCAATCATCGGGTTTTGCAAACAATTGAGTATCCTGCTTGGCAAAATCCTTTTACAGGTGATGTAATCGCAAGTAGAGATCCTGAAAATCCTCTAGGCGATCGCTGGATTGGCTTTTGGACGAATGGCAAGGATTGGTCTGGTTTTCATGGTACTCCTAACCGAGCCTCAGTTGGGCAAGCTGCTTCCCATGGCTGTATCCGTATGTATAACGAAGATGTCCGCGAATTATTTAGCCAAGTAACCATAGGAACTATCGTGAGAGTATCACCATAAAAAAGGAGACTTGCGAAGCAAGTCTCCTTTTTTATCCCACATTCCGCTCGTAATGGA
>JBJTVM010000107.1:0-7444 GCA_046081205.1 Pseudanabaena sp.
GCGATTTTTACAATTTTGCGCGTTCGTCGAATTGACGTTGAACTGACCTCAAAAAAGAAGAGTCAGAACGAAGTTCTGACTCTTCTTTTTTTTGAGGCTATAGAAACCCTAAACGGTTTGCGGAAGAGCACTACTTCGTGCTTCCACAAACCTCAAAAATCTACAAATGATTTAGGGCTGCTATAGAACAAATCAAAAATCCAAACATAGACATGGCGGCACAAAGCGCTGCCATGTCTATGTTTGGGCTTTTGAAATTAGATACGGCTGGGAATTGGTCCACGTCGTTGAGAAATAGTGATCGAATCCTGCAAAAATTGGCGCAGATGCTGGACATGGGGGTTATCAACAAGGGTGACTAGTTTCTCAAGAGCTTCAACAAGAGTTAAATCTTGGTGATATAACAATCGAAATGCTGACTTCAACGCTTGTTGCGTTTCTCCATCTAGTCCAGCTCGATCAATGCCAACTCGATTGAGAGTTCGCACTCGCGAGGGATTACCTTCAACTAGGGTATAAGGAGGTACATCTCGCTCGATCCGACTCATCCCACCAACCATGGACAATCGACCAATTCGCACAAACTGATGTACACCCAGCACCCCACTAATTCTGGCATGGGACTCGATATGTACATGTCCTGCTAGAGCTACACCATTAGCAATAATTACGCGATCTTCGATTTCGCAATTATGACCCACATGGACATAGGCCATCAGTAAATTACCGTTGCCAACATAGGTAACTTCATCAGCTTCATTGGCACGATTAATTGTGACATATTCGCGAATGCGGTTGTCATTACCGATATGGACGAGACTGTCAGCACCCGCATATTTTAAGTCTTGAGAATCCAAACCGATCGCCGCTCCTGGATAAATTTGGTTGCGATCGCCGATTTCCGTTCTTCCTTCAACAATGGCATGATGCCCAATAACAGTATGAGCGCCAATTTTCACCTGTTCACCGATGACAGCATAAGCTCCAACTTTGACAGTTTGATGGAGTTGGGCATCAGGATGCACTATGGCTGTCGGGTGAATAAATTCAGACACAGGCGCATGAGACACAGGCATAAAAAGTTTGGCTCGCTTGATACTAAGTTAGATCGCTTGATTTGCGATCGCTTGGATCGCCAGATTACAAATTAAAATTTGAAATTAAAGTGAAAAGATTTAAAGATCAACTAATGAAAACATCAATTCACCCTCGCAGGCTAATTGACCATCAACTTCTGCACGTCCTTGCATCTTACCAAAACGCTTGCGTGCAACTAATAGCTCGGTAGTAATAGTTAAGCGATCGCCTGGAACTACAGGGCGGCGAAAGCGCACTTTATCGATACCAGCAAATAATGAAAGTTGATTTTCCATTCCTGGTAAATGTCTTAGGACGATACCGCCTACTTGAGCCATAGCCTCGACAATTAGTACACCAGGCATGATCGGTCTTTCAGGAAAATGACCTTGAAAGAAGGGTTCATTGAAAGTGACATTTTTAATCCCTGTGGCAGATTTATTTGGCACAAACTCAATGATGCGATCAACTAGCAGAAATGGGTAGCGGTGAGGCAACAATTTCTGAATATCTTCAATCATTAAAACCTGATTAGTGGCGCTATTGGTACTATCAGTATTGAGGTCAGCACTATTTATGGTGGGTTCTTCGGTCAAGGTTGACATATTAACTAATTTTGCATAAGAGGGAAATAGATTGCGTGGTTATAGCTTTTGAGCTAAGGCGATCGCAAATTCTGCATGAAGGTTATGGCTAGCTTTGTAAGCAAGAATATGCGCTCTCGGTAAGAATCCTAGCAAGCTTAGGTCACCAATAAGATCTAAAAGTTTATGACGACATGGTTCATCGGCAAAACGTAGAGGTGGATTGATCCAGCGTTCAGTATCACAAACCAGCGCATTTTCCAGGCTTCCGCCCTTGATTAACCCTGCCGCACGAGCTTGGTCGATATATGCTGCAAGCGTAAAAGTTCTTGCGGGTGCTATTTCACTAGCAAATCTTTCGCCAAAGTTAGCGATCGCAGGTGACCAGCTAAACCACTGCTCACCAATCGCCTGAGTTGGGTACTCAATGCCATAGGTAAAGCGCAAAGTATCCGCAGGTATCGCCGTAACAAAGCTATCACCCTTGGAAACTGTTACCGCTTCGGTTAGAGGGATTAGGTGCTCGCCTTGTAGTTGAGTTTCAATACCAACTTTAGCGATCTCCTCCACCCAAGGCAAAGCCGACCCATCAAGGATCGGCAATTCAGGACGATCAAGCTCAATACAGGCATTATGAACACCCATCCCAAATAAAGCTGATAACAGATGCTCGACGGTACGGACACCTGTACCATTTTGGCGCAGCTCCGTTGATAGCTGCGAAGCCGCAACTACAGTCGTATCAGCAGTAATTTTGGCATCACCATAGATAAAATAGCGACCTGAATTAATGGGCGCAGGACTGACAGTCACAGAAACTTGCTCACCACTATGCAACCCAATCCCCGATAAAGCAAATGGGGCAGCGATCGTCTGTTGGTAGAGCATGGCTAGAATTTTTCTCCTAGACCAAAGCTAAACTGTGTACCGCCATTTGAGCCGATGCCATAGTCTACTCTAATAGAACCTAAAGGCGACTGTACCCTCACTCCAATGCCATAACCTGCTCCGTTCCCTGGTTTGTTTCTTGCTCCTGCGGGATTACCTGGCACTGCCGAAGCTGAACCTAGATCTGTACCATAATCAAAGAACAGTACTCCGCCAACGATATTAAAGACAGGGAAGCGATATTCTGCCGAGAAAATGCCAAAACTGCGACCACTACCAATTTTTCCTTCGTCCCAGCCACGAACTGAGTTGCTACCACCTAGTTGAAATGCCTCGTAGGGGGGTAAGGTTCCGATTACAGTCCCTGCTTGAACGTTAAATGCCAGAGTTTGTGTACCTTCAGAGAAGTTAAGGAAATTAACAGGTATAAAGTAGCTGTAGCTAGCACGGACACGATTTAAGAAAACTGAACCTAAACCAACGGGAATCGATTGCTCCGAAGCAATCCGAAATACCGAACCAGAGGATGGCTTAATTGGATTATCACGTTGATCGGTCGCATAAGCGAATTGCAGTAGTAGTAAATCATCTTGTCCAATACCACTAGCAGAAAGAGGATTGCCTAGTGAGTCGGTAGGTGAGATGGCATTGTTGTTGCTACTAGTAATGCTAACTCGCTCGTAACGTAGCCCCAGTGAAGCTGTGGTGGCACTGCCCAAAGGTCTAGAGAAGCTGAAACCTGTACCAAGACGGTTGATGCGAGGGCTAATGTTGTCAGACCCAATCCCAATTGGGCTGTCAAAAATATAGCTAAACAAACTACGGTTAAAAATATTGGCAGTAAATGAAGTGCGATTTGGGTCACCCGCTAGCCAAGGATCGGTGAAGTTGAGGTCGAATAGCAATTCACGTTCACCGACTTGGATGTCTAAACCGAGCTTCTGGTTGTTGCCGCCAAGGTTTTGTTGTTGGAAACTAACCGTACCAAATAAACCTGTTGATGAGCTTAAGCCAGCACCTGCGGCGATCGAACCTGTGTTGCGCTCCTTGACATTCACAGTCACAATTACTTTACGTGGATCGGTTCCTGGGGCAAGCCCAATGTTGAGATCTTCAAATAACCCAAGAGCAAAGACTTTTTGTAAATCGCCCTGAACTGCATTTTTGTTAAAGATTTCACCTTCTTTGATCGTCAGCTCACGGGTAATGATAAAGTCGCGAGTAGTACCAGTGACTGGTTTGCCTTCATTGTCTACTGTTTTGCCATCTTCATTGATAAAGGCAACCTTGATGTCTTCGATCACGCCTTCAGATACAACAAGATTAATATTCCCTTCTGGTGTAGCTTTGATATCAACGATTTGAGCTAAAACATAGCCCTTATCTTGGTAGTATTTTTCGAGCTCTTTAACCCCTGCTTGGATATCTTTGAGGTTAGTAACTTTGCCGATCTGTGAACCAAAGATCCGATCAACGACACCATCTTCGAGTACCTTGGTGCCTTCTGTATTAACCGATCTAAGGACAGGATTTGGTAATACGAAGAACGTTACACGCACACCAATGTCAGTATCTTCTGGCTCCGCTTGAACATTTGAGAAAAAGCCTGTGGCAAATACTGCATTGATATCTGATTGAAGCTGAGTTCGAGTTACTGTGCGTCCTGGTTTTGTCGCGATCGCATCATAAATTCTTTGCTCAAGTTCAGGTGGCAAAGGAGGTTGCCCTTCTGGGGTCTTAATGGCAACTTCTCCAACTAGTACTTGAGTTTCAGTTGTAGTTGCTGGGGGAGGAGTTGTAGAAGGTAAGCTAAAGGTTGGCGATGGATTTGGAGGAGTTGGTGTACTTGGCTGAGTAGGAGGCTCTTCAGTTGTAGCGGGGGGAGTAGTTGGCTGCGGGGTTGGCGCTTGAGCAATTTCTTGCTTTGCAGGAGCAGCCTGTGCCAGCAAAGGACTTGTTAGTAAAGTGCTGGATGCAGCAATGGCTGTGAATACGAGCAAGTTTATACGCATAAAGTCTTCCAAACACCTACAGAATATTTAAACAGAATACTGAACAGGAAACTATTGACGGACAAATGTGAACAGAAAAGTTCTGAGAATAGTAATAAATAACTATAACTTTCAACACCCCTATATTGCTAGATATTGCTAGCAGTAATTAAATAAGAGCTAAATTTTTTTCATGACGATTGCCGATGTTACAGCGCTTTGCGCTTACTTAAAACCCAGAAATATTTTTGAAAGTGGCACGAAGCGCCACTTTCAAAAATATTTTTGTACTACTCAAAGCCTCAATAGGCTGTAAAAATCATAACTACCTAAAAAGTCTACCGTTGAAGCCCCTTTTTGCAAATTTCTGCAAAAAGTCTGTTAATTGATTGCCGCTAAGACTCGTTTCATTACCTCTTGATAGGCTTCCGCAACATTGCCAAGATCTTGGCGAAATCGATCTTTGTCCATAATCCGAGCAGTGGGGTCTGCGATCTCCTTATCCCAGAGACGACAGGTATCTGGACTAATTTCATCAGCTAGCAACAGATTACCGTTAGCATCAACGCCAATTTCTACCTTAAAATCAACCAACAGCAAATTGCATCTCTCAAAAAAAGTTTGCAGATGATGATTGATGTCTAAAGCTAGTTGTTTGAGTTGAGCAACTTGTTCAGGTGTAGCAAGGTTGAGCATGGCGACATGAGCATCAGTAATTAAAGGATCACCAAGGTCATCATTTTTATAGAAAAATTCCACTAGAGCCTGTTTGAGTGGTTGCCCCTGTGTTAGCCCAAGACGTTTGCAAATACTACCTGCAGCAATATTCCGAACTACGACTTCGATGGGCAATATCTTGACTGCGGCGACTTGCATTTCATTGGGGGATACTTGCTTGATGAAGTGGGTAGCAATACCTTGAGTTTCCAGATACTGAAAAATATGCGAAGCAATGGCACAGTTCACTTCTCCTTTATTGGCGATCGTGCCTTTTTTGAGAGCATTGAAGGCAGTTGCATCATCTTTATATCGCGATAGCAAAATATGGGGATCGTCTGTTGTAAAGAGGATTTTGGCTTTGCCTTCGTAGAGCTTAGTTCCACTCATGGATAGATATATGGCGCTAGTAGTTGCTTAAGTATTCTATAGGATCGCCAATGGTACGGTGCAAATGGCACAAAATGGCGTAGCCATTTTGTGCTTTGGTATTAAATTAAGCCTAGTGCTGCCAGTTGTGCTTGGGCTTTTTGCAGAGATTCTAGCCATTCTCGATCGCTAATACTATCGGCGACTATTCCTGCGCCGACCTGCCCCCAGATATGATCGTCTGTCTTGAGTAAAGTCCGAATCAAAATATTCAGATCCATGTTGCCGCGTCTATCAATATAGCCACAGGAGCCATAAAACAAACTGCGCCGCTGTGGTTCCAGCTTCTCGACAATTTCCATGCAGCGGACTTTCGGGCAGCCTGTGATCGTCCCTCCAGGGAAAGTGGCGCGAATCAGATCGACCAACGTGCGATCACTGCGTAATGTACCCACCACATTACTGACAAGGTGCATTACATGGCTGTAGCGCTCGATTGCCAATAATTCATCGACCTTGACACTCCCCCATTCACAAACTCGCCCAAGGTCGTTACGCTCTAGATCAACCAACATAATATGTTCGGCTTGCTCCTTAGTACAGGCTAGTAATTCGCGCTCCAAGTCGAGATCTTGCTGTTCAGTTTTGCCGCGTGGTCTTGTACCTGCGATCGGGCGAGTTTCGGCTTGGCGATCGCGTAGGCTAACTAGACGCTCAGGCGAGACGCTGATTACCTCTCCCCATATTGTGCGCCAATAGCTTGCAAAGGGGGATGGATTAATCTTTTGCAAATGGCGATATAGATGCCACCCATCCGAGTTCCAAGGATAGCCAAACCGCATCGACAGATTTGCCTGAAAAATATCGCCAGCATAAATATGCTGCTTTGCCTTTTCCACCATCTCCTTATAGCCTTGCCGTTCTGGTAAATAACTTGGAGTAGCTTGTATACCGCAGTCTTGAATGAGACAGGGATTAATCCCTTTGTTTTCGCTGCTGCTAAGGCGATCGCTTAATTCGCTTAATTCAAGGTCATCACTAGCTGCTAGCCATAGGGTTTGAGTTTGATGATCCATCACTGCAAAACTAGATGGCTCATACCAAAAGGCAACGGGAAAAGGTAAAGTGTCAGGCTTGGTATAGGGCAAGCGTTCAATTTCCCAAGCGAGGTCATAGCCTAACCATCCTACATATCCCCCTGTAAATGGCAAATGATCAGGTAAATCAGAATGAGAATTTTGCATCTGCGATCGCAATTTTTCCAAACATGGCAAAATTTCACCAACTTCAGGTGTCCAAATTTGTCGGGGCTTCCCTGCGGCGATCGAATATCTGGCTAGTTTTGAAGGATTAGCGTGAATGGTAGGGCTTTCTAGCAGAACCGCAATTGGTTCATGAGCATAGAGCGATTCCCATAGATCTGCACCTGTCATATTTGCAGGTAGCGATCGCTGAAGCCACAGCCAATCGGTCATAGATAGATTTTGTAAGGTATGGTTTTATTATAGAGAGGTGTTGCGAAGCGCCGCCTCTCTACAATTTAAAATCAAAAACCTATGGATCGCACCTTATTTATTGGGATTCTCGTCTTAATTGGGCTAATGGTACTGGCGAGTTCATTACCGAATAAGTTCTACGGTGCTAGCGATCGCAAGTTCATCATTATCACGATTATCACCTGTATTGTTTCCGCGATCGGCTTAGCAGCATTTTTCAGTATTCCTTTCTTGACCGCCAACTAAAACCTAATAAAGCAAAGCACCCGCTACGCGGGTGCTTTGCTTTATTAGGTTTTAAAAACAAAAAATGGCTATGCCA
>JBJTVM010000108.1:0-2266 GCA_046081205.1 Pseudanabaena sp.
GTAAACAAGGATTTACCTCAACCTCATCTTCATGGGCTTTAATAAAATAGCGATATTGACCCCTTACTGATTCACGCTCAATACTCACGGGATAAAGCAGTAGAGGTGAAATAAAGCGTACATCAGAAGATTCTGCCTCAAACCATTCCAGCATCCCAAATGCCAGATAAAGCGTATTTCGCCCCGTTTCCTGAATAGATGGACGCGCACCCGTTGATATTCCTGATGCTTTGCGTTCAAACTCTTTTGGAAAAAGTAGAGTTTGTAAAATCAAATTATTACTCATGCCATCTGTAACTGAAGACGGCAAATCATAGTTAGGATTAATCCCAAGCCCTTGTGCCTGTTGTTGAGGTGTTGGAGCAATCTTAGAACCAATCAATTTTGGCAACTTTAGCTTTGCTCTTACCTTGTCCCGCAATAGTCTTTCAATTGCCTGTAAATTTTCTGGACTTTCATCTTCATTGGCGATCGCATTTTGATACTGCTCATCCGTGCTACGCATTTCTATGAGCATTTGTTGAAACTGCTCACTATTCTCATCGGGTGGCGTACCATCTGGCTCAGGCAAAGTTTTTAGAACCAGTTCTTTGCCATCATTTAGACGTTTGTAAATCCGATCTGGTGCATCATTCACGATCCGAATCTGTGTACGCGCCTTTTCTAAAAATTTAAAATTTAAGAGCTTATTCCTAGCCGACAGATCAAGCAATTTATCTTGGAATTTTTTGATCGTCTGGCGAACAAGCTCTTGACTCATAACAATTTAGGCTTTCTGATTATTTACTTTATATATTTCAAACAGATTTACCTTTTTAGTGATGTTAAGTAAAAATGTGTATCAAAAACAAGGGGCTTAAGCCCCTTGCTTTTGATGACAAACACTACAACTTAGAGATGAAACACTTTGATGTAGACTTATGGAATGATTGATATATTTTAATATAAACATAGTAAAAACTCTATAGTAGAATCAATGATCCTAGAAACAGCTTGGTTACTTCCTTGCTATGGTTTGCTGGGCGCAGGGCTGACATTACCTTGGTCACTAAGGATAATTCGTCGTACTGGCCCCCGTCCTGCGGTTTACCTAAATATGTTAATGACAGCCCTTGCCCTAGTACATAGCTGTTGGTTATTAACATCCGTTTGGGGGCAACCCCCTCAACAATTTGAGTTTATTTGGTTTCAAACATTAGATTTCAATATTGCCTGCTCCTTTGAGATTTCCTCGATTAGCGCTGGTGCATCAGTGATAATCGCCACCATGAGCTTGATCTCACAACTCTATGGATTAGGCTCGCTAGAAACTGACTGGGCGATCGCCCGATTTTGCGCCTTAATTGGCTTTTTTGAAGCAGCGATTACAGGGATAGCCTTTAGTGACTCCTTATTTTTTAGCTATGCCTTATTAGAAATGCTTACCCTCTCCACCTATCTATTAGTTGGATTTTGGTATGCACAGCCCCTAGTAGTTACCGCAGCAAGAGATGCTTTTTGGACAAAGCGGGTCGGCGACTTGTTTTTGTTGATGGGTGTGGTTACCCTTGCCAATCTTTCAGATAGCTTGAATTTTTCAGATTTAATGGCATGGGCAAATGCACCCCAAACGATCGCCTATTTTGCCGAACATCAACAATTTGGTACTTTATTAGGACTAGCTCTAATTGCTGGTCCTTTGGGTAAATGCGCTCAGGTTCCACTGCACCTCTGGCTTGATGAGGCGATGGAGGGGCCAAACCCAGCGTCGATTTTGCGAAATTCGGTGGTTGTGGGTGCTGGAGCCTATGTGCTGATCAAGTTTCAGCCTATATTGTCTTTATTCCCAATAGCGGCGGAGGTCTCGGTAGTCATTGGTGCAGTTACCGCGATCGGTGCATCGTTAGTCGCGATCGCCCAAATTGACATGAAACGCGCTTTATCTCACTCAACCAGTGCCTACCTCGGCTTAGTCTTCATCGCAGTAGGGATGCAGCAACCTGATCTAGCTTTGGGGCTACTCTTTAGTCATGGTATCAGCAAATCTTTACTTTTCTTGAGTTCAGGGGCTGTAATGATGGCTACGGTAACCCAAGATCTTACAGAAATGGGCGGCATCAAAACGAGAATGCCTGCCACCTTAGTTGCCTTCATTGTTGGTTCACTAGGATTAGTAGCACTGGTTCCTTTTGGAGGATTTTGGACGCTCTTACGCTGGGAAGAAACTTTTTGGAACAGTGACCCTTGGCTAATTGCGATCGCCTTATTAGTGAATAGCATTACTGCC
>JBJTVM010000109.1:0-2590 GCA_046081205.1 Pseudanabaena sp.
CAACGCCACAGACAAACCAAGTAAAAAGGAAAAGGAAAAATTTTGTAGGGGTTTTGCATTTGCGCGACCATTTCCCAACTCATCACATAAACCTCCATTCGCAAATGCAGAACCCTCCATGCTTTCAGCGATCGCTTGTCCCTGCGTTGTCAGAGATTGGGCTGAGCATTCCCAAAGGAAGAGAACTTGAGAATTTCAAAATTGTCGTGGGAATGCTCAGCCCCTACGGATCTTTACAATATCTACAGCACAGTCATCTCACCACTAGATATGAGAATATAATCGATATAACCATCACACCAACTAAACCTATGCCCATCACCCTCCAACCCGAACAAGAGCAATTTATTCAAACCCAACTTGCTACAGGACGCTACACCAACGCCACTGAAGTAATCGCCGAATCCCTGCAACTTCTAGAAAACCGCAACCACTATGATCGCTGGGTCGAAGAACTCCGCAACAAAATCGACATTGCCGCCGCCGAATGCGATCGCGGAGAAGGCATTAATGGCGAAACAGCAATTAATCAGCTTCTATCGCGTCATTGATGAAGACATAGAAATCATGCGAGTGATTAGAGGCGATCAGAATTTATGTTTTATTTTGCTGGTGATGGACATAAGTACGCAGGACATTATTAATTATTGATTGATAACCCTTTCCTTGTCCCTTAAACCAATCCAAAACATCACTATCTAACCGAATCGAAACCGCCTTTTTCGTAATAGGAACAATCATTTTTGCATTCTCCCAAAAGCGATCATCGAGTTCAGGAATATCTGAAGTGTCGATCGCCTCATCAGGGATATTAAGGATTTCTTCAAGGCGATTGTGAGAGATACTCATTATATTTCCTCCTTTCTTTAGGGGTAGCTTTTCGTGCCGAAATAATCCGAACTTTCCCATTGCGATCCGTATGTACCACCGCAACAATCAAAACGCTCTGGATTCTACCAATACTAATTTCTCGAATCTCGCCATAGTCAATCTTTTCACTGACAGAAGTAAAAACAGTGTCATAAAAAATCTCCTTAGCTTCTTCAAAACCAATTCCATGTTTTTGCTGATTTAACTGATTTTTATTTTCGTCCCATTCAAATTGCATTGAGTATTAAAAATACATTTTGTATATACATTATATCATTAAGTTAGACTTTGCTTTAGTATTTCAGGAGCTAAGATCGAGATTGTAATGAATCCCTACATCAAAAAAGTTAAGCCCCTTGAGAACTATTGTTTAATGCTCTGGTTTGAAAATGGCGAACAAAAAATCTTCGATCTAAAGCCATACCTTAACAAAGGTGTATTTAACCAACTAAAAAACAACTCTCTATTTGCCTCAGTTCGAGTTGTAGCTGGCTCAGTGGAATGGGCATACGATACCCTCTATCTAGAAGGAATATCGACAAGCCTAGTCGAAGAACTCCGCAACAAAATCGACATTGCCGCCGCCGAATGCGATCGCGGCGAAGGCATTAATGGCGAAACAGCTATTAATCAGCTAAGAGCAAGACTTCACCGATCAAACACTCTCTAATGCAAGGCTTCCCACTCACATTAGTTAAAAGGGTGTGACTAATTTCTGTTGGGCTAATTCAAGATAGTTGCGTGCAGTTTGGCAGTCAATCTTAATTTGCGCCTTGAGTGCATCAAGAGAATCAAATTTTTTTTCAGGTCGAATAAACTTAATTAGGTTGACACTGAGATGCTGATCATAAAGATCGCCATGCCAATTAAATAAATGCACTTCAACTGATCGCCGATCGCCATCTACAGTTGGTCGCAATCCGATATTCATCACCCCTAATATTGGTGATTGTGTATCTGCATCAGGATAATTGAGCATAGCTTGGACTGCGTACACCCCATCACGCGGCAAACACTTTTGAGTAGGTAGTTCTAAATTTGCCGTAGGGAAGCCTATCGTCCGTCCCAATTGCTTGCCTTGCACGACCCTGCCAATAAGGTTATAAGGACGACCAAGCAAAGAATTAGCTAAATCAATTTCACCTTGGGCTAAGGCTGTGCGAATGTTCGAGCTACTGATCCTGACGAGAGGCTGGTCTGGATCGCCAAAACTCATCGTTTGCTCTGGAATCACCGTAAGCCGATCGCCCCAAATCTTTTGGAGGTTTGTGACATTACCTTGGCGCTTACTACCAAAATGAAAATCAAAGCCGACGCTGATTAATTCGACTTGGAGTGAGTCAATTAAAATTTGCTGGATAAATTCGGCAGCCGTGAGTTTGGCAAGAGCAGCATCAAAATTTAGCAAAACTAACTGCTCAACACCAAGGGATTTGAGCAAGGCTACTTTTTCATCAAAAGGCGCAAGTAACGATCGCGGTTTTTGACTAAAAAATTCTTGGGGATGCGGCGAAAAAGAAACGACAGTACTCGTTAAATTCGGGTAGCGATCGCGCAAAAATGTCGGCAAAATAGGCGCAATAACATGCCGATGCCCCACATGTACGCCATCAAAGTTACCGAGGGCGATCGCACTGGGACGAGAAATTTGGGTTGGGTCAAAAATTACTCTCACGCTTAACATTTTGACACAATAAAAACCAAAAAATAGGAGAGGTGC
>JBJTVM010000110.1:0-3807 GCA_046081205.1 Pseudanabaena sp.
ACAGGCAATTACAGGAATCCAATGCAGCATATAAATCATCCCAGGAACTGTTTGCCAGATCGCCGATCGCCATGGCATTTGATAGGCTCGCCTCAGTCCAAAAGCCATAGTTACTGAGGTTAACGCAAGGGAGAATCCTGCAATCGCAGGCAAGATTGGGTTATGTCTAAATACAATCGCTGCGATCGTATCGGGAATAAAGGCAACCGTCAATAAATATTGATTGATATAAAACAGCCCCATATCAAAGCTTTTTAAGAATCCTAAGCGACCACTTAACAGTAAGTTGACGTAATCGAGGTAACGCTGAAATCCGCCCTCAGCCCAGCGATTGCGCTGATGCCATAGCTGTTTTGCCGTAACCACGCCTTCTTCTTGTACCGCAGGGAAATTCAGACAGGCAATATCCCATTGACACAAATGCAGCCGAATTGTGAGGTCAAGATCATCCGTAATAGTTTGCTCATTCCAGCCACCACAGTCTTTGAGTGCGGCAAGGCGCACAAATTGTCCATTACCGCGCAATTCCCCTATACCACCAACCCGAATCCGTAAATCTTGCAAACACCAATCCAGAGCCATTTCGGCAGACTGTCCCTCTGTCCACCAGTTCTCAGAGGCATTAGCGATCGCCTTGCGTAACTGGACAGCCCCAATTTTTGGTTGTTGGAATACTGGTACAAGCGATCGCAAGACATCCGCAGGTACTTGAGCATCGGCATCAAACACACCTATAAGATCGCCCTTCGCTAAACTTAAAACTTGATTTAAAGCCCCTGACTTGCCTCCCTGAGCATCATCTCCCCGTCGCAGAGTCTTTAATTGAGGATATTTCTTTTTTAGTAATTCTAAAACTTCAGGCGTGCGATCGCTGCTGTTGTCATCGACGATCCACACTTCAAAGCGATCGCTAGGATAGTCAATTTGACACAAATTTTTAACTAAATTGCCAATCACCGCTTCTTCATTTTTTGCCGATGCTAATAAAGAGAAAAACGGTAAATCCTGATCGAAAGTTGACTCAGAAAGACCTGCCTCATTTTTAGCATTAGTCTCTGAAGCAATTTGTGGCAATGGTGGCGCGAATATTAACCGCAAAGCCTGAATACTAAATAACCCTATCAGCACCCATTGACTCCAAGGGGCAAGATGCAAGCTAATTGTCAAGCCATAGACAATTGCCAACACAATGATCGTTTTGAGTCTGCGGCGATCGCCTCCTGTGTGAAGGCTGCTACGAAAGTCCGTCTCGTGCATTGGGGGTTTTAATATATTGCGAAATGTTTAGCATTTATATATTCAGGATACAGCTTTTGATCGTTGGTTTTTAGCAATTATCAGAACCAATTTCAAATAAGATAGGCGGCGCGAAGCGCCGCCTATCTTATTTGAAATTGATATTTTTTGTAGCTTAAGCTACCTTGTATCGACAGAAACCCAGTGTGGACAATCATTTGCGTTAAGAAGCTAAGATGATAAAAGTCAAATCAAAAACACAACTCATAATTTAATGTTCGGCTTTCTTAAACGCAAATTTCGCAAAAAAATCGCACGTATTGAAATCACGGGGGCGATCGGTTCTAGTACAAGGAATCGCGTTCTTGAAGCTCTTGAATTTGTAGAGGAGCAGAAATTTCCTGCACTATTGCTTCGCATCGACAGTCCTGGGGGAACCGTTGGCGACTCTCAGGAAATATATGCTGCACTCAAACGACTGCGCGAAAAGGTAAAGGTAGTCGCTAGCTTTGGCAATATTTCCGCTAGTGGCGGCGTATATATTGGTGTTGGGGCAGATTATATTATTTCCAATGCTGGCACGATTACAGGTAGCATCGGCGTAATTTTGCGGGGTAACAATATCGAAAAATTACTCGATAAAGTTGGCGTTTCCTTTAAAGTAATCAAATCTGGTGCTTATAAAGATATTCTCTCATTTGATCGCGAAATCACACCCGAAGAAAGGGCGATTTTGCAATCATTAATCGACAGCAGCTATAACCAGTTTGTGGAAACCGTAGCCGAAGGTCGTAAACTTAGCCCTGCTACCGTGCGATCGTTTGCAGATGGGCGAGTATTTACAGGTGAGCAAGCTGTCGAGCTAGGTTTGGTCGATCGCATTGGTACTGAAGAAGATGCAAGGTGCTATGCTGCCGAACTGGCGGGACTTGATCCCAAAACCACTAAAGTCTTTACAATTAAGCCACCAAAATCCTTTGCTAGTAAATTCTTACCTAATGGTTCTGACAGTGCGATCGCGCGTCTCCAATTTGAAGCAGAAACCAGTGGAATGCCTCTCTGGATGTGGCAATAACAGCTAAAAAATGCCCTAGAGAGTTTTTTACAGCCAAGCAAGTTTTGCTCATAGAGTCCAAGGTAGCGATGTACGGCGCTTCGCGCCGCCCATCCTTACCTCAAAAATTCGATATTGCCATTTGATGCTTGCAAAGTACGCATCAAATGGCAAAAAATGGTAAGAACCGCTAAGCGGTTCTTACCATTTTTTGCTTTTATCAAACTGACTTTACATTAAGTCCTCTATTGTCTGGGTAATTTGACCTACTTCTTCAGAAAAAGGCTCCTCCATCAAGTCAAGATGATCACACTTAATCTTAGAAAGATGTACTTTCCCTTGAAACGATTTACCCCAGCCAAAATTAGGAAATAGCCATGAAAGATCAAAATGCTTAATATCTTTTTGACCATGAACAACCTGCTCACTCCCAATGACTAACAGAATTCTTCCACCATATGGTTTAGGAACGTAGTCATCACTAGCTTTTTTGAGTACATCAAAAGCCTCTTGATCAAACTCAAGCTCTCTCTTTTCCGTTTCAGTTCTTAAATCATTAAAATTAGTTTGAACACGCTTAACTCTAAATCTGATGTAATGCCACTTTTCCTTTAGAGTTAACTTAGAGATCTGATACAAATGAAATCTGAGAGTACCTAGATAAGAGTTTACTTTGTGAGCAAATTCAAAAATCTTTGATTTCCCAGAAGTATCAATGAGCGAGACTAAATCCACTTGCTTACCCATAGCACGTAACTGTTGAGCCATTTCTAAGGCAACCAACCCGTTGTAACACCACCCCCCTAAAGTGTAAGAACCAGAGGGTTGAACACTCAGTAACTCATCCACTAACAAAGTTGAAATCGTAGAGATGTAGTTATCATAAGAATTCATTGATACTGAAAGACTTGCTCCAGGCATTACATAGACTGGGCGAGTAAGTTTAAGCTTCTTGCCAGTTCTCCCTTCTCCAATCCATACAAAAGGTTTAGACGTGGTTTGTCTATCTGGCAAAATATTGATGATTAGTCCTCGCTTACCCAAACGTAGACCAGTCTTACCTGCACTATGAGATAGTAATGCTCTATAATCATCAAGATTTAAACCCATACAAATCTCTCCGTCAGGGATAGGCTCTTGAGTCTGAGAAACAATTAAATCTGCTATTTCGGCAATTGTTCCCATCTTAAAAAATGATGATAGAGGGAAACGATAGTTAAAGACTTTTTCTATTTCCGTAACTAAACGGACTGACAGAAGTGAATTACCTCCTAGCTCGAAAAAGTTGGCATTCACACTTATTTCGTTGATACCTAAAAGCTTTTGCCAAATAGATGCTATTCGTTGCTCTAGTTCATTTCGAGGCAAGACTACTTCTTCTTCTAGTCTATCTGTACCTAAATTAAGTAATGCTTGGCGATCCACCTTGCCATTTGCGGTCAGAGGTAAGGTATCTAAAATGACAAAACTAGTAGGTACCATGTAGGATGGCAGACTACTTTGAAGAAAGTCCTTTA
>JBJTVM010000111.1:0-1589 GCA_046081205.1 Pseudanabaena sp.
AAGCTTCTGCAAATTTAAGTGATGCATTACCCACATTTTGTATAGCGATATTGCGATCGCGCAAATCAGCAACCAGCTTATCTATAGCTTCAGGATCTGCTCCAAGCCGAACACGAATACACAAAGGGGCATCCCCTTTCGGTTGCTCAATATATTCAATAAATGTCAACTCTCCCAGAATATCCAGAAAATTTGAGCTTCTCTGACCACATAAAATAAACTCCTGAGAATTTGGCTGTGAAGCTTTTACTGATACTAATGAGATCGGTGTTCCTGACCATCGTTTACCATCGGCTGAAGTTTCAATATGTCCAAGTAGCTTCAGCCTGCGTAAAACTCGCTTTGGTTCAGGAATTTGAAGCATATTACAAGCTGATCTAAATGACTCCCATAAGCCACTTCCTAGACTCGAAATCCAAAACAGCAAAAAATCATAATTTTCTGGTGGTAGAGAATCTGTTATTGCAATAGATATATCATCTAGCAAGTTAAATGGGTTGGAATCATCAGTGGGGACTACAGGGTTATAAGGTATTGTGATCCCAAAGTTATAAATCTCCAACTTGTTTTTTACTTGTTTGCGTTCCTCTTTCAGAAAATTGATAATCTCATCATAGTATCTAAAATTAAGGTATTTCGGGAATCGTATATTTAAACGATACTGTTTACTATCCAGTATTTGGATCAGATATTTTTCTACTTCTTGAGGAACTTTATAAAGTATTTCACTCTTGATTAAAAGAAAAACATAAGAATTTATGCTTGAACCACCAGTCTGCTCTATATAGATAAACGGTATATGCTCAGACAGATCGTTTTTAGTGATTAGATCTTGAATATCACCAATGACATTTTTTCTTCTCTCTTGATAGCCTTGGATTAAAAATACTTTGTACCATCTTAGCCGCGCCTTATCGCCATTTTTGCTGGTTACACTGATAATCTCGCTATTCATAGATTTCTTCCCCTAAAGCTTGGATCTGACTACCATTTATTCCTAAATTCCCAATTTTAAGTATTTCTTTCCTTGATGGGTCTCTGATTTCTAGATCATCCCAATTTACGAAATTTACAATTTTTTGGCTATAAAATTTGCCACAATTAACTCGTATACCATAACTTCCTGTCCTGACAGTTCCAGATGCCTTGAAAATATTAGGATTAGGAACATTTGTATTCACAATTTTTCGACTGATTGGCACACCTTCTTTTGACAAATCAGTAAAAATTAACACTTCTGCTTGATCGACAAGGCTACTAAAAATAGTTATTACTGGGACATCCTCAATTAGCCAAGCATTTAAATGAGGAACACGCAGTCCCCCCGTGAGACAGATTTCGACAGTTGCGGCAGGCTGTAAAGCATCCTTCAGTTGTTTACCCTTTACACCTAGATCCACACCTTCCCAGTCTTGAGACAAAATCATGCATTGGTGAAACTCTATCCAATCAGGATTATTCTCAAACGCTTCGGCACGGGAATTAAATCTTAAAAGTCTCTCACTCTGTAAGCGTTCTACTAATCCAACTAGTTCTTTTCTACATAGCAAAATAAAGGTCTGACCTAGAGAAGCTTTGCCAAAAGAAGC
>JBJTVM010000112.1:0-5401 GCA_046081205.1 Pseudanabaena sp.
ACAATCTCTAAATTCTGATCTGCTTCACTTACAGTGCCGATATGCTGCCAACTGTTGCCTAACTGACTGGCAAGATAGTTTTCCCATGCGTTGCGATCGCTATCTTTGACAGAAACGATAATGCGACTCGCACCTTCACCAAAGAGAAGTTGAGTGAGATGTTGACCTTCAGGATTGGCTAGTTGAATTTGCGCCGTGAGCTTGCCAGAGACACTTGACTCAGCGATCGCCACGGCTAGACCACCTTCAGCACAATCATGAGCCGACTTTACTAATCCTTGAGTGATGCCTTGACGACAAGCGAGTTGCACTTTACGTTCTAAGTCAAAATCAACGGATTGAGGACGACCTGTCACTTCCCCAATGACTGAAGCAAGATATTCCGAGCCAGCCAAACTAGTGCGATCGCTACCAATTAGATAAATCGCATCACCAACGGATTGCCAGCCCTGACCACAAACCTTAGTGACATCCTCGACTAAGCCAACCATCCCAATTACAGGAGTCGGATAAATCGGTTGGGCGTTACCTTCGGAGTCAATGGTTTCGTTGTAGAGTGAGACATTGCCACCAGTCACAGGAGTTGACAACTCGCGACAAGCATCAGCAATTCCGCGACAAGCTTCGTGAAGTTGCCAATAACCGATCGCATTCTCTGGACTGCCAAAATTCAAATTGTCGGTGACAGATAGCGGTTCAGAACCAACACAGGAGAGATTACGCGCCGCTTCAGCAACTGCTAGTTTTGCACCTTCATAGGGGTCAAGATAAACATAACGAGCATTGCAATCAACCGTAGCCGCGACACCCACTAGAGAATCAATTTGAGCTTGGGATGATCCCAATTCGCCAACCCCAAAGCCTTGACTGCGTAAACGAATCACCGCTGCATCGGCTCCCCCAGGAAAGATCACCGTATTATTTTGAACTTGGTGATCATATTGACGATAGACCCATGATTTAGAGGCAATCACAGGAGTGTCAAGTAGTTGCAAAAGTGCATCATTGGGGTCAATGACTTTAAAAGCAGCGATCGCTGTTTTCTCTTCCCAAGCCCAAGCCTTCTTCGCATAGTCGGGAGTATCCGCAAGCTGACGATGATAGATGGGAGTATTGTCAGCGAGTGCCGTAGCAGGAATTTCCGCAGCAACTTCCCCATGCCAAAGAATCCGCACAATCGGTTCCGCTAAAACCTCTCCAGCCACAACCGCATGAAGTCCCCAACGCTCAAAAATATCAATAAGTTCCTGTTCTCTTCCTTTATGCGCCACAAAGAGCATCCGCTCCTGTGACTCTGACAACAGATATTCATAGGGAGTCATTCCCGTTTCTCTGGCAGGAATTTTGTCTAGATCAAGAACTACACCCACACCACCTTTAGCTGCCATTTCCGAAGTGGAGCAGGTCAACCCCGCTGCACCCATATCTTGAGCTGCGACAACCGCACCTGTTTTGAATGCTTCCAAACAAGCTTCCACTAAGGATTTTTCTAAAAAGGGATCGCCAACCTGTACCGCCGAACGACTTTGCTCCGACTTGTCCGAAATCTCAGTACTAGCAAAACTTGCTCCCTTCATCCCATCTCGTCCTGTAGTAGAGCCAACATAGATCACAGGATTCCCAGTACCTGAAGCTCCAGACTTAACGATTTCCTTGGTTTCCATAATGCCGATCGCCATCGCATTGACGAGTGGATTACGGTTATAGGCTTTATCAAAATAGACCTCACCGCCAACTGTAGGAACGCCGATACAGTTGCCGTAACCAGCAATGCCATTGACGATGCCATTGACACGACTACGCACCCAAGGATCGGAGAGTTCACCAAATCGCAGTGAGTTCAAAATTGCAACAGGACGAGCTCCCATTGTGAAAATATCACGCAAAATACCGCCGACACCTGTTGCCGCACCTTGATATGGCTCCACTGCTGAAGGACGGTTATGGCTTTCGATTTTGAAACTGATGGCAATCTCATCGGTGATTTTGACTACTCCCGCATTTTCTCCTGGCCCAACGAGAATGCGATCGCCTGTGGTGGGAAATTGCTTAAGTAACGGACGCGAATTTTTGTAGCAGCAATGCTCTGACCACATCACACCAAACATCCCCAATTCGGCTTTGTTGGGTTCACGACCAAGGCGATCGCAAATCATTTGATATTCGTCTGGGGTTAAACCCTCAGCCTTAATTTCGGCTGGAGAAAACTTGGTCGTGGTGATGTTTACGGTCATAGTTAGCGTGCGCAAATATTAGGGCTGCGATTGAGATTAGCTTTATGATTGCTCTCAGCAGCTATTAATCTAACATTTTTATCGTAAAAATCATCAAGAGGCAGTAGAGCCATTCTCCATACTTCTGCACCTCCACTAATCTTTTGGGTTTTGAGATGGAATTACCGCTAAACTTGAAAAGCAAATTCTTGTATTTCTCTATTGCGAGCAGAATAATAGCTAACATTCTTATCAGCAAGCCTTATCACTTTTCCCATCCGCTTTGTTTTGACATTAAACTCAGGGTGACGGAAGAGATTTCTAAGTAGAAGAGAGATTTCTGAAGCACGAGAATCTGGTAAATTAAAGCATACTATACAAAAGTATTCACTTATTGCTACTTTTCGCCAAAAGTCACGCTCATTGATAGTTGAGCTTCAGCGATCGCTTCACGCGAAACCCTTCCCCTAAAACCACGCACAATACTGTCAACATTCTCCCCTGTGGCTAATCTCTCCATCACACCAGCAATCTCAATGCGCGTATACTTAAAAGTTGGGCGATCACCACAAATCCCCATAGCCCTAACGACATATTGCCCAAGGGGATAATAGCTATAGGTTTCGCCATTAATTATTTCTGTGACAAGCGATCTCATATAAGTTTTCGCATCCAAATATTTTTAAACTATAGTTTAAGATAGCCGTCGTAAGACATAGCTTTAATTTTTCTTAGAAGCAAATAATCCTCAACTCCAAAGCCATATGGATACGACTCAGCAACCTCGAGCCAAGATCGGTGCATTTGACAAACTGCGAAAGGCTTCAGAATTTACGATCGCAGGAGTTGAAGATTCGATTCCGTTGCGGGTACTAGTCCAAATCTTTGTATTTATTAGTATTGGGGCAATGGACTCCGTAGCGAGTACAGGAAATAGTGCCTGGGCAATCCCTCTCAGCGCGATCGCAGGAGTCTGGGCATGGTACGCAAGGCGCAAACGTAACGTAATCGTAAAATTATGCATTGCGATCGCCATGATTGTGATGCTGGTTGTATTTTTGCGCGATCTGGTACGAAATGCTGATGAGACTAGACTATTGCTAGCACGACTGTTAATCCAATTGCAGGTTTTGCATAGCTTTGACCTACCCCGTCGCAAAGATTTGGGCTATTCGATTGTGATCGGATTAATCCTGATGGCTTTAGCCGCTACCCTCAGTCAAACGATGGTGTTTGCACTATGGTTAATTGCTTTTTTATTGTTAGGGATTCCAATTTTATTGCTTGATCACCGATCGCGTTTAGGCGTTCCCACCAAAAGTTTTCAGCCAGAGAAAATGGGGATTTCTCTATTGCCTTTATCGGGACTACTGGCGATCGTTTTAGTCTTAGGATTAACAATTTTTGCATTTTTACCCCGCCTTCCAGGTTTTCAGCTACGCAACTTTCCCGTAAGCGTCAATCTTTCTGTCCAAAGAGATGTGCCTAGAGGTGACATCTTAACGAGACAACAACAAAATCAACAACAGTCTGGCGCAAATGGTACTAGCCCCAATGGTACTGGTGGAAATAATGGTAATAACGATCAAGAAACCTTGCCGCCATTGTTCGCACCTGAAATTGACACAGTTTCTGGCTCGAAGCAAAGTACACAGCGTCAACCTGAATTGGTAATGCGTGTGCGATCGCAAGCGGAGCTATTCTGGCGCGTAATGGCCTATGACGAATTTACAGGCAAGGGCTGGCGAATTTCGCGCAATGACCCCAAACAAATTCGCACTGTTCGGCGTAATCCCTTCACTTACGAGTTTTTTGTCGCACAACCGCCCCATGCATCCATTGGTATCAAAAAACAACTCCAAACCGTTGAGAGTCAAGATGTAGTCCAAACCTATACCATTACCTCCCCAAATTTCCCTAACCTTGTACCTGCTGCATCTGTGCCAAGACAGATCTTTTTTCCTAGTGAAGAGCTAGATATCGATCCAGAGGGAATGATTCGCGGGCCAGGCCCTTTGCCTGAAGACCTTACCTATACAGTAATTTCCAATGTGGTGGCTCTTGATGTCCAACAACTACGACAAATGCCCAACCAATACCCAAGCTCAATTCGTAATTATTATTTACAAGTTCCCACTAATTTGTCCCTTGAAGTCCGTAATCAAGCTATGAGTTTGGTTAATAACGCTAAAGACAAAGATGGCAAGCCGATCACTTTGGATAATGTCTACGATGTGGTGGTACAGATCGCCCGCAGTGTCAAGCAAAACTACGTCATTAAACCTCTGAAATTTGATGAGTCTAAAGGCGATCTCGTATCTCAGTTTATTGAGCAGGGTGGTGGTGAGGAGAGTCATTTTATCTCGACGATGGCGATCATGTTGCGATCACTGGGGATTCCCACTCGCTATGTAGTTGGCTTTGCCCCCGGAAAATTCAACCCATTTACAGGGCTATACGAGGTACAAAACATTGATACTCAGTCCTTGGTAGAAGTTTACTTCCCTGTCTATGGTTGGATTCCATTTGATCCTGTACCTAATCGCCCCTTGTTTCCCCCATCACTGGAAAACAATCGCACCTTTGGCGTGATCCAGACCTTTTGGAGTTGGATCGCCCAATTTTTGCCTAGTTCAGTTACCAACTTTTTTGCAGCCCTATTTGAAAGTATCGGTAAGTTTTTGGGTGGAGTGATCAGTTGGCTCATCGAGATGGGCTGGATTGGGTTTGCCTTTGGCTTAGCGATCGCTTTTGGGATTGGTCTTGGCTTGTGGGCATTGTGGCAATTGGCGATCTGGTGGTGGCAACGGCAAAACTTGCAAAAAATGCCGATCCCCCAACGTACTTATCAGCAAATGTTGCAATGGCTATCGGAGCAAGGCAAACCAAAATTGTCCTACCAAACACCTCAAGAATATGCGGCTAGCCTCAGCGATCGCGTTTCCGTAAAACAAGCAGAGGCGATCGCCAAAATTACGCAGATCTATCAAGATTGGCGTTATGGCGATCGGGCGATCGGCTACAACCTAGCCACAGAATTAAAAATGCTGCTTAAGCAGCTAAAAGCCAAAATGTAACAGATTGGATACATCTTGCTTCAGTACAAAAAGCACCTTAAGTCTGGGTTTTACATATTTTATATAACTGTCGCCAAGTGTATTAGTACATAAAACCCAAAAAGAGAATTG
>JBJTVM010000113.1:0-6033 GCA_046081205.1 Pseudanabaena sp.
GATCGCTTTACAAAGCCAAGAAAATCCCACTTGCAATGTCACCCCAGACAATCTTGCCTATGTGATCTACACCTCTGGATCAACTGGTGTTCCAAAGGGCGTAAGTGTCGTCCATCGTGGAGTCGTAAGACTGGTCAAGAGTGCTAATTATGCTGACTTTAGCCCTGAGCAAATCTTTCTCCAATTAGCCCCTCTTGCTTTTGCTGCCTATACCTTTGAAGTTTGGGGAGCACTACTAAATGGTGCGCGGTTAGTCTTATTCCCATCGGACAAACCCTCACTTGCCGAATTAGGTCAGGTGATCGAACGCTATCAAGTCACGATTATCTGGCTTACTGCTGGCTTATTCCATCTGATGGTGGATGAACAACTTGAATCGTTACGTCCGTTAAAACAGTTATTAGCTGGCGGAGATGTGCTTTCCGTAAATCATGTCCAGCGTTTTCGAGAAGCGCTGCCCAACTGTCAGTTAATTAACGGTTATGGTCCCACCGAAAGCACTACGTTTACTTGCTGTTATCCGATTAAAGAGGCAAAAACTATTGGCAATTCAGTACCAATTGGTCGCCCTATCAATAACACACAGGTTTATATCTTAAATCCTCAATTGCAACCAACGCCCATTGGCGCGATCGGCGAAATATACATTGGTGGAGATGGTCTAGCGTCAGGTTACTTTAATCGCCCAGAGTTAACAACTGAGAGGTTTGTGCCCAATCCATTTAGCAATCAATCAGGGGCAAAACTCTATAAAACTGGTGACCTAGCTCGCTATTTTGCCGATGGTAATATCGAGTTTCTAGGTCGGATTGATAATCAAGTAAAAATTCGCGGATTTCGGATTGAACTTGGTGAGGTGGAAGCAGTTCTCAGTCAATATCCAACTATTCAAAAGTCAGTTGTCATTCTGCGAGAAGATAAACCTGCTGATAAGCGGATAGTGGCTTATTTTGTGCCAATCCCAGGACAAGAGGTTGCTGTAACTGAGTTACGTAACTTTTTTAAACAAAAGCTACCTGACTATATGGTTCCTAATGCTTTTGTCTCTATGGAGTCTTTGCCATTGTCTCCCAATGGTAAGATTGCTCGTAAAGAGCTGCCAGCACCTGATGGTACAAACCTTAATCAGCAAAATTATGTTCCACCTCGAAACCCCACTGAACAGCAGATTGCTGATGTCTGGGCGCAAGTACTTAATCTAGAAAAAGTTGGTATCCACGACAATTTCTTTGAGTTAGGTGGACATTCTCTATTAGCAACTCAAATCATTGCAAGGCTGCGGAAAAGCTTTGCTGTCGAACTGTCTTTGCGTACTTTTTTTGAAGTGCCTACTATAGGCGATTTGGGAGAGCGGGTTACAACATTAGTTTGGGCGAAACAAAGTGTGGAAGCAGCCCAAAGCAGTCTGTCGGATCTTTATGAAGAGGGCGAGCTATGAAGACACTTGATGCTTTGTTGTTTGATTTAAGCCAAAAAGATGTTCATCTTTGGATGGAAGGCGATCGCTTACGCTATCGAGCTGCCAAAGATGCCGTCACACCTGAACTTTTAGCTGAGATTAAAAACCGCAAAGCTGAAATTGTCCAGTTCCTGCGTCAAGCTACACAAACCAGTAGCTCACAGTTGCCTCCTATTGGAAAGATTGATCGCAATACCTCCTTACCTCTGTCTTTTGCACAACAGCGCCTTTGGTATCTTTATCAATTTGAACCTGATAGCACTTCCAATAACATGTCTGTCGTGTTTAGTTTTAGAGGCATACTAAACGTTTCAGCACTTGAGAAAAGTTTAGATTCGGTGATTGCTCGCCATGAAGTGCTGCGAACTATATTTCCCTCTGTAAATGGACAACCTACTCAAGTAATTTTACCTGAAGTAGATATTGCCATGTCAGTGGAGGATCTCAGGCTAGTTCCTACCGAATATCGTGATACAGAGGCTCGAAAAAGAGCTACATCATTGGCTCAATGCCCATTCAATTTAGAAACTGGCCCAATGATCCGAGTGTTGCTCTTGCAGTTGACTGATGTTGAACATCTGCTTGTCTTCAATATACATAGTATAGTTTGCGATGCAGCTTCCTCTGATGTTTTCTATCAAGATTTCAACGCTCTTTATGTAGCCTATGCAAATAATCAAGACTCCCCTTTACCAGAACTTTCAATTCAATATGTAGATTTTGCACATTGGCAACGTAATTGGCTTCAAGGTGAAGTTTTAGAATCACAAGTTAATTATTGGAAGCAGAAATTGCAGAGTCCTCCTTCAGCTATTCGGTTGCCAACCGATCATCCTCGTCCACAACTAGTTCAGACCTATCGTAGTGAACTAAGTGCGCGAATATTGTCAAAATCATTAAATGCCGATCTCACTAGCTTGGGGCAGAAGCTAGGAGGAACATTATTTATGGTTCTGATTGCTACATTTGAGATTTTATTACATCGTTACTCTCAGCAGAAAGATATTCTGATTACGTTTGCTAGTGCTAGTCGAGGTCATATAGAAACTGAAAGAGTAGTTGGATTCTTCTCCAATACTCTAGTGCAACGCATTAACTTTGAGGGAGATCTGACTTTCCGAGAACTTTTTGAACGTGTGCGTGAAGCATCCCTCGAAGCCAATATGCATCAAGACTTGCCCTTTGAAAAATTAATCGAAGAATTGCCTCCAGAGCTTACCCGTAGTAGATCTCCGTTATTTCAAATAAAATTTGCACTTAACCCACCTTGGTCTAATGGGCGTGGTATGACTTCTGTGCAACTTCCTGACTTGACAATCACACCATTGATAAATTACATCGATAATGGTGAGACTAAATATGACCTAGCTCTAGCCATGAGAGAGAAGGACGATGGGCTGGAAATGGTTATTGGTTATAATGCCGAATTGTTTGAGTCTAGTACAATTGCTAGAATGATGGGACATTTTCAAACTCTACTAGAGAGTATTGTCGCTAATCCTGAGCAGAAGATAGCTGTTCTACCAATGCTGACAACTCCAGAGAAGCAGCAGATTTTGTCTGAATGGAATAATAACAATGTCTCGATTCCAGAACTTTGCATTCATCAATTATTTGAATCCCAAGTTGCTCAGACTCCAGATGCGATCGCCTTTATTGCTATGGATGAGAAACTAACTTATCGTGAATTGAACAGCCGTGCCAATCAACTAGCTCACTATCTACAATTTCAGGGCGTTGGCACGGAAACTATGGTTGCCATCTGCATAGAGCGATCAGCAAATATGCTAATCGCTATGCTTGGTGTACACAAAGCTGGTGGAACCTATATACCTTTAAATCCCGATTATCCCCATGATCGGCGACTATCTAAATTACGCAATGCTCAAGTTTCTTTTATTGTAACGCAGGCTAATCTGCTGGATTCTCTATCAAATTACGGTTTTAGAGTGTTTTGCCTAGATATTAACTGGGAAGTGCTTGCCAAGTGTAGTAGTGATAACCTCCTAACTTCAATAGAGCCTGATAACTTGGCATACGTCACTTACATATCAGGTCCTACAGGGGAACCCACGGGTGTTACCATTTCTCACCGCAGTGTGGTCAACCATTGTCTAGCAATTGGCAAAGTATATGAGTTAAATGCTCAAGACCGAGTTTGGCAATTTTCAAATATTAGTTTCGATGCCGCGATAGAAGAAACTTTCCCAACTTGGCTAAAGGGCGGAACTGTAATTTTAGCCGAGCCTGAGGTTTACAACTCTATTACTAATTTTATTAATGTTATTTTTCAACAAGCAATTACAGTAATTAATATACCCACAGTTTTTTGGGATGAAGTGGTTAGTGGCATGTCAGTTTTAGATCATTCGCTTCCCAAAAACCTACGTCTAGTAATTGTGGGCGGAGAGAAGGTTTCCAAATCTACCTACCAAAAGTGGCGATCGCTGGTCGGGGATTATCCTAGATGGCTCAATGCTTATGGTTCTACTGAAGTAACTGTCACAGCCACTATCTACGATCCCTGTAGTTCTGAAAATGATCTTCCTGAGGACTCTGAAATTCCTATCGGTCGAGCGATCGCCAATCTTCAGGCCTATGTTTTAGATCTTAATTTACAACCCTGTCCCATTGGAGTGAATGGAGAACTGTACATTGGCGGAGTTGGTCTTAGCAGTGGCTACTTAAATCGTCCAGATATTACTGCCAAAAGATTTATTCCCAATCCTTTCTCTAAGAATCCCAGTGATCGACTCTATAAAACAGGAGATACTGCGTATTATTTACCCGATGGCAATATCGGGTTTATTGGTCGAGCTGATTTTCAAATTAAAATTCGCGGATTTCGGGTTGAACCCCTCGAAGTTGAGACTCAATTGGAACAGTATCCTGCCGTCAGTAACTCAGTTGTGCTATGTCAGGAATCACCGAATGGCTACAAGATTTTAGTTGCCTATCTTAGTTCTAAGCCTGATCAGGTGATTGATATTGAAGATCTAAAGGACTTTCTTCAAAGTAGTCTGCCATCCTACATGGTACCTACTAGTTTTGTCATTTTAGATACCTTACCTCTGACCGCAAATGGCAAGGTGGATCGCCAAGCATTACTTAATTTAGGTTCAGATAGACTAGAAGATGCAGAAGTAATTTCACCTCGTGATGAGCTAGAGCAAAGACTAGCATCTATTTGGCAAAAGCTTTTAGGCATGAATGAAATAAGTGTGAATGCCAACTTTTTCGAGCTAGGAGGTAATTCACTTCTGTCAGTGCGTTTAGTTACGGAGATCGAAAAAGTCTTTAATTATAATTTCCCAATATCCTCCTTCTTTGAGATGGGAACAATCGCCAAAATTGCGAAGTGGATGCGTGAAAAACCTTCTGAAACTATATCACCTGAAGACGTTCCCTTAGGGCTTAATTTAGAAGACTATCGGGCTTTTCTATCCCTGTGTGGTGGTCGAGTTGGCAAGCATATTGGCAAACGAGGCTTAATTGTAAAAATTCCTCCAACTGAGCTGAAATCATCTCGTCCTTTTGTTTGGATTGGTTACATTGATTTCGGCAAGAATTTAGGATTACACCAACCTGTATATACCATACCTGGTAGTAGTTGGACTCCATTACATTCCACAGAAAACTATATAGAAGCGATCGCCTCAGTAATAGTTGATGAGCTACTCTCAATTTCGCAAGATGAACCTTACTTGATTGGAGGGAACTGCTATGAAGGGCTTGTGGCGATGGAAGTAGCTCACCAATTACAGAATAGGGGCAAAAAGGTTGATTTCCTTGCAATAATTGATAGAGAGGGTCCATCTAAAATACATGATTTGTTGTACAAACTCGATCTCAAACTTTGCATACTTAAATTTCATCTCATGCAATTCTTGCCACTGTCATTGACTGAAAAAGCTAAGTATATTCTCGAAAGATTGTTTTCCTTTAATGGGGCGGAAGAGATAAGTAAATCTGAGAGTGAGCGAGAGTTAAGTCAATCTCTGACCAAGCCGTCTTTTGCTAAGCCGAAGAGACCATCGAATGAATATGACCGCATATTACCTCAAGCATGGAAGTCGATTGATCAAGTATCCATAAATCATACTCCTAAAGGCTATTCGGGAAGAGTAGTGCTAACTGCCCCTAAAAAGACTGGACTGAAATCAGGAAAAAAAGATGTACTTTGGACCGATCTATCGTGGCTATTTCCCTATTGTGGGTGGGGGAAACTACTAACAGGGAAAGTTTCATTACATAGACTTAACTGCGCTCATGCTGATGTAGGGATGAAGCAAAATGCTGAGCAGATTGGACAGATCATCTGGAAAGCTACTGAAGAGTTTCGTTAGAGTTCAATATTGCCATTTGCGAAGCGCAAATGGCAATATTGAACTCACGTTAAATTAAGAAATGGTATAGCCATTTCTTAACTTGGTATACCTCTTTCTCTATTGCCACATCCAGAGAGGCATTCCACTGGTTTCTGCTTCAAATTGGAGACGCGCGATCGCACTGTCAGAACCATTAGGTAAGAATTTACTAGCAAAGGATTTTGGTGGCTTAATTGTAAAGACTTT
>JBJTVM010000114.1:0-4569 GCA_046081205.1 Pseudanabaena sp.
GGTAGTCCTGAAAAGTGAGTGGTGGCACAAATCGCCGCCACTCACTTTTGGGAATTCAATTAACTGCCCGATGACGATTTTCGAGCCAGCTTTTGGGCATTGTTGTCCTTTGCGAAGGACTCATCAAGGGGATAGCCTTACCATTAATAAATGGGCGATCGCTTGGTATCAATAACCATAAGCCCGCAATTTCCGAGCCGACCCGATCGCGCCAATGTTCAATCCAATTGAGGCGATCGTACCTTGCCAACATTCCCACATGACTGAGTAAAACCGTGCGATCGCTTGCCACTAACTGCTCATTGACCAGTACCAAAGCGCGATCGACTAATAACAGCAACTTATCCCAGTCTCCCTCATAGGGTCTGGCATCAGTTTCCAGCACCAAATCCCAATCGACCTTGGCGCGATCAGCAACCTCCCGCAACGCATGAAGTAATAAATCCTCAAAACTCAGATGCAATACAGGTAAACGATTAGCAATTTCGGCGATCGCCTGTTGGTAATAGCGTGACTGCACCAGAATCACCAAAAAAGCACCCTGCTGGATACCCCGTTGCAACTTCTCCTCAAACAAACGCGCATCCGCCGCCGCCTCATCCACCTCACCCACAACCATCGTCCCTGTTGCCGTTGGTTGTCGCGAAAAAGTATTGACTGAAGATGCGTCACTAAGCAACCGATTCACATAACAGCCCCAGCCATTGGCTCCCTTAGCATCCAAAATCAGATCTAAGCCTGCCGCCGCAAGTAGTTCATCTAGTTCAGGTCGATCGGGAATATTGGCTGCTTCGGGATATCGACTGGCAACGCGATCGCGAATCTCGACAATAGACAAATTTGGTACTCCCAATAAGGCTCCTTGTGACAATTTCAAAGCCCGTCCTGCCTCCATACCGCGTGGATAGAACTCCTGACGGCTAGACAAAGCGGCCTCCCGTGAAGCTACAGCCGCTAAACGCATCAGTCGCCGATCGCCCAGAGCCTCAATGGTCACAGGTACAGCAACCTCTCGCAATTGCCAAACGGCTCGACTGGGGGGCAGCAATGGATCTTGCTGTGCCAAGCGATCGGCAACCTGCCCCAGGGCGATCGCATATTCAAAAGCTTCCTGACTAGCGGCAATCAGAGGCGATCGTAAATTTTCAGTATTGTCATAGAGCCGAAAGCGCGGTTTTGCCATCCCTACTTCTACTTCTAAAACAATTTGCAAAATCGCGATCGCATATTTAGTACGTTGCGGCTCATCATAATAGGAACCTCGCGCCACCAAGATTGCCGCCGCCGACTCATCTAAGGACATGACCCGCCCCATGTTAGTTAAGATTTCGGCGACATCACTTCGCAATCTCACAATTGCCGCATCCTTGACCCAACGGCTTTTGGTCTTGGGTGAGCCTTTGCCACTGGCACGGGTAATGCGTTGCACCAATGTATCGATACTGAGCTTGCTAGGGTCAGCCACATCCTGCGATCGCAATTCATTAAATTCCGCTTCGGCAATCTCTTTTTCGCGTAGCTGCTCGACAATATTGCCAATTTCGCGCCGCGTTTTACTGCCGACCCCCCGCAGACTGATCAGCCAAGCTTTCTGTACTGATAGTAAGTCCTTAACCACAAAAATATTATGGCGATCAAGGACTTGCAATGCTCTTGCACCTAGCCCGAGTTCAGCGATCGGCGTATCCCCTGTGGCGATCGCAATTTTTTCCTGTAAATTAGCAACATCTTCTTCACTGAGAGTTGCGCCTGCTGGTTCCATTCCTTCAAAACAGGAACGCCATTCCCGTAACATCTCTTCGGCATTATCAAAGCGATCGCGAATGTTGCGCCGAAAAGCCTTCGCAAAAAATTCTGGCAAACTATCGCGTAATGCTAAATCAAATACCTCGGCATCAATGGTAATTTCACATTCTAAGTATGAAGGATCACTTACCCCATCGCCCCATTTAGGAATTGCTCCTGTCGCCAACTCATAGAGCGTAATTGCCACCGCATAACGCTCGGCATAACTATCCCAAATCGGTGGCTCTCGTATTAGCAGCAATGGATCGAGATAGCCTGTCGTTCCTGCCCGAATGTTATCTAGAGACACTTTAGATAACGAAAAGTCAAATAACACCGCATGGAGGCGATCGCCTCGACCCACCTGACCAACGGCAATATTATCGGGTTTGATATCACGGTGATAGAGCTTTTGATCTTCTAAATAGCGGACTGCATTCAGCAAGTCTTCGCCAAAGCGCTCTAACAACTCTAAATGCAATCGTCCTTCACGGCGTAGTCTCTGTCCGAGGGTTTCAATTTTTCGCTCACCCCTTTTATCGCCATTTTTATCTCCCTTTCGATCAGCTTTTTTCTCGACATAGATCGGGTTCATCAAAAAGGCAACCCGATCGCCAATCATTTCCAAACCACGAAACTCAACTATTGCCTCATGATGCAGTTTTTGCAACACCTCAGCTTCACCCCGCAGGCGATCGTTATACTCAGGATCGTTGGCAACTTTGATCACAAACTCTTGACCATCGCGCTCCACCAAAAAAGCGATCGCTGAACCACCCTGACCTAAGCGGTGCAGCACCTCAAAACGTCCAGCTAAAATATCTCCCTTCTGTGCCAAATTAGGATCTTCCACAAAAATTTCCATTTCCGATGGAGCAGTTAGTTCTTCTTCTACCAATTCCAAACGCTCTAGAAATTCTGTCGTTGAGTCGATCCGCAAACTGACATCAGGATGGGTACTTAACTGAATCAACTCCTGCAATTCTTTCCCCACCCCATCAATTACACCACTAATTTGCAGTCCTTTCGTAGCTCTCAGCTTATTACTGAGTTCCGCCCCATCACTGGCAGGTGGCTTACCAGAAAATAAATGATAGGCGATCGCTCCCAAGGAAAATATGTCGAGATGTTCCCCTTCACTAATGTTAGACAGTGCTTCAGGCGCTAGATATGCCTTACTCGCGTCATCCACCAACACCTCCAGATGACTAGTAGCCGCGATCGCAGTCGTTCCGCCCGTAGTCAAAGAGTCTTCACGATAGCCCACCTGCCAATTTAGAATCTTAATCTGTCGCCTTTGCCGAGAAAGATCCACTACAAAAATGCTCTGCGGGCAGAGAGCGCGATGCACGACCCGTTTTTGATGGGCATAGGCGATCGCTTCCGTAATTTGCCGCAGTAGCTCCAAACGAATATCTACACTCAAAACATCTTTATGTTGAATCAGGTAAAGATCTAATCGCATCGAAGAAGGATCGTGATCGAAAATAATTGCTGATCCGAGTTGATGCTCCGTATAGCCATAGGCTCGTAAAATCCCTGGGTGCTGTAGGGATTCGAGTAACTGAAATTCCCTTAGCGCCGCACGTTCGACAATCTTTTTCTCGGCATCTGTCCAATTGCTATGCACCAGATACAAACGCACCCTTTTCACAGAGTTCGGTAAGCTAACATGATCCGCATCCCAATCCTGATACCCTTGTCCTTCACCAATCTGGGTTTTCAGGATGTAATCACTAACCCGACGTTGTTGCTGCGATTGCCGAATTCCCGCCTGCTCCATCGCGAGGGCAAAGGCTTTACTAGTCGGGCGATCGTGAATCCCCTTGGGGTACTCGTCCAAACCAAGACAATCTCGCTTGAGCAATGCCGAAATAATCCCTGATCGCATCGGTTTAGTTGCCGTCGCTGGGCGATCGCGTAAACAGATCCGCAATCGCGCATTGTCCTTTAAGTCACACTTCAGATCAGACGCAGAGCAGAAAACTAAGGCTTCGATAAATGGCGGTTTATACTTGCTGCGAAAGGCTTTTTGCGATACAAGTAGCGATCTTAATTTCTTAGCCTTACTATTTGCCAAAATCAACGGATTGTCATAAATACGAGACTTGCCATTATGCTCCCATTGCCAAGTTCCAGTATCCCCAGATAATCTTCCTTGATGACTTTTAATTTCTACCAAAAATACACCTTGAGGACTAAAGACCAGTAGATCGACTTCATTAATACTGCCATCACTAGCAACAAACTCAAAATTCGACCAAGCTCGATAGGGTTCATAGGTCGGAAAATGGTGCCTTACATATTCAAGAGCTTCTTTCTCCCAAGGAAAATTTGACTCGGTAACTGTTATCCAGTTACTAGGACTAGTCATTTGCATTTATCCGTTTTCCCGTTAATACCGATATTGAGTTCAAGCTAAAATGCAAGATTAAACCTGACAGCTATTGAGCTATTTAACCAAAAGATTTTACACTAAATTTTCCTATACTTATAAGCATAACTTCCCAACAAGTTAACTTGCTGTATTTACATATTGCTGGCACTGGTCAGCTAATGAGGGATAGGTTCTGAAACGTCCATTTCAAGACGACAAAAAAGTCAGAAATACGTCGATTACGTTTTAGATGACCAGTGCCAATGAGTGCTAATGTACTCTCATTCCACAATCATCGGTTCTCAGTTTTATCCATTGCTAAAAACAATAGCTCGTACTTTTTCAACAGTATTTCCATCTTAATCCTTCTCTATTTTTTTGTATTCAAAAAACAGCCGTCTATCAAG
>JBJTVM010000115.1:0-6413 GCA_046081205.1 Pseudanabaena sp.
TGTATCTTCAAGCCATTATTGGCAATATGAGTCAAACATTAAATGAGCCGCTAGTTTTTCCTGAGTTGAAAACTATGGCAATCTCCAAATAGATAAAGGGAGTGCTAAGCACTCCCTTTATCTATTTGGAGATTGCCATAGTTTTCAACTCAGGAAAAACTAGCGGCTCATTTAATGTTTGACTCATATTGCCAATAATGGCTTGAAGATACACACGTAATTGCTGGAACTTGGTCACATTAGGCTGATATGTGCCATCGGTTTCCAGTTCAAATAATCTACCAGCAAATAAATCACTACTGAGGGTGGGATCTTCTAAAATTACTGAGCTTTCTGGCTCTTGCCAAGGAAATAACCCTTCAGGTAAGTCCCCTTGTAAAATGCTCAAAATGCGATCGCGGCAGGTTTTGATATTAATACCGCGCATTTGTAATTGTTGAAGCAGTTGATTGGGATTAACTGATTTGGACAGGTTGAGGCGACAAATCTCTTGTAAGAGGAAGTAATCAGAATACTGCTGACGTGCGACATCCAACAAATTAGGATAGAGCGGTGATACGGCTAACCCATTGGCGATTATAGAAGTTGCTAAGGGCTCGATCTTAGCATTGGGAAGCTTTTGGGCTAGCCAACGTGATAACAAGGGAATATGCATCGTGCTACCTAGTAGCAAAACTTGGTGTACATCTTCACCAAGAATGCCCGCATTACTAAGAATAGTATTGAGTTCACGATTAAGGCGCTGGATAAATGGTTGCAAAATCAAGTTCTCCAATTCCCTTCTCAGCACAACTATAGGTTGCCCCATCAACTCTTCGTTCCAACTATCTATACCCACGTCTCCGCCAAACGTGACTTTGACGCGATCTGCTAGTTCCAACATTTGTTGACCAAGTTGGGAACTCAATAAATATTGCTGAAGAAGAATCCGTTGCTGAGGTGCAGAAGTTCCAATTTCTGGCAAGCTGAGATGATCGAAATTGCAGAGATGGCGATTGGGATTGGTGATTAACTGCCAGTGTGGATAGAACAGTTGCACAACAATATCTTGACTGATGCTGACACCCGCATAGTCAAGACTGCGAATATGTAGCTTTGAACGATCTTTTGTGCTACTTAGTCCCTTGGTCAGACAGAGATTAGTGGTGACCGCACCTGCATCAATTAAAAGCGTAATTTCCTGAGAAATTCTTTGATCGTGCAGCAGTGACAAAACTGGCGCGATCGCCTGATCAACAGCCATTACCTGCTCAGCTTGATTAACTAAGCCTGCCTTGAGGATTGCTTCACGGACATTGAGAATATAAGTGTCTGACCAATCAGCAGGATATCCAAATACAACACCACTCAACTTCAGTAAAATCAAACCCACATCAGGAAGTTTCGGATGATTTGCTCTAGTTTGAATCTGTTCCAGTAAATTTTTGAGAGCCGCAATTAACCATCGCAGACTCACTTGACGAGAATCTGACCATTGAATGATTGGCTGCCAAGCACTCACACCGCGATAGGGTAATCCCAGTTTCAGGAACTGCTTGAAATGAACAAAAGCCACTTCACCAGTTTCCAGCCCAGCATTTTGAGATCGCTTCGTAAGAACCCGAATATCTTTAGCGATCGGGTCATCCAAACTATGGTGATCCTGCGTCCACACAACTTTGCATGGCATTTCATCAACATCATCAAGATACAAAGCATATACGCGACCAGTATCAGCATTTAGTAAGCTTGCTCTAATAGCAGTGCTGCCAAAATCAATTCCTAAAACCCAAGTATCATCAATGCTATATACTTCTTTCTCAGGTGGTGCTGGAATCAGCGCTATGCTTTGTGATTCCAATACAAGGGAGTCAATATCAAAGACATTTTCACTAGTGTCGCTAATCGGTGCTACAGATGACAACCCAAGTTGCTCTCGCCGATCATCAAGTAAAGGGTTATTAAAATTAAACGAGTTCAAATTCTTGAGTAAATTATCCCACACATTATCAGTAACATCGCTGGAATCACTCTGAGCATCAGCAAACTCATTGAGTAAAAATTCTTCTTCCTCAATTTCAGCATTATTTTCTAAGTCAATAAAATCTGCGATCGCTTCAAACGATCCTTTCTCCGACAGCTTTTGTGGAGTAGCCTTTTCGCTAGTATCTGCAAAGCTATTCAACTTGTCGTTTTCCAAAGATGCAAAAAACTCATCCGCAGATAACTCTAAAGAATCAGTATTAGGGCTACTATCTTTTTGGGTTGTATTTGGCTGCACTAGTTTAGATTCCAGCTTTTCTAGGGCTATATCCCAATCATCATCTTCAGCTTGAGTGATATTTTGACTTTCTAATATTGTAGGAATTTCTGCGATCTCCACAACCCCAGTTATGGCTGAAGTATCGATCAAGTCTACCGAATCTTCCTGAGCAAAGCCTTGCATGATCGTATCTAATTGTTCTTCGATAGAAGCATTTGTTGCTGAAAAAGAAACAGGCTCTTCTAATGTATCTGCACCAAAGTCAATTTTGCTATGGACTTTTTGAGGTGAAACCTGCATGACTGTATCTGCTTCTTTTAATTCAGTTGTAGGATCAAAACCAAATAGAAGTGTGTCAAGCTCACTTTCATCATCTAAATTTAGATTCGGATTCGGATTTGGATTGTCACTTATTTCCTGCTTAATGACCTTGGATGATTGTTCAAAAAGTTCATCCAGTTCATCACTGGCGGCAAATGGTATTTTTTGAGAATATTTAGCAACATTTTCAGCAATTACTTCCGCAAAAATCGCATCCATATCATCAATATTTGCTGAAGATGAGATGGATGAAGGTTGTGAAGAGCGCGTTAAATCTATTTCTGAAACTTGATCGTCTGATTTAATATCAAACAGAGAATCCTCATCATCAAAAATCGCAGGAATATCACTGACATCAGTTGTAAAGGGAGATTGCTGCAAGTCAACCGTATCTACGACAATTTCTGACTGATCGTCAGTATCTGTAAAAGAATCAGCAAATCGATCAATAAACAAAGTGTTAGGATTCTCAATGATTTGGGGAAATTCTAATTCATTATTCCCTGATTGTGAATTAATATCTTTACTGCTTGATGATTGGGCTGACACCTCAATGATTGTAGGATAAGCTTGAGACTCTTCAGCTTCCCAATTAGTTAAAGCATAGGGAGTGTTACGAATAAACTGATCGAGCTTAGCCGCTATTTGCGAATCTGCGGCAACGCCAGAGTCAAGACGTTCTAAATCTGAATTAAGATCATCAACTAGTGAATCTTCCCATTCTGGAAATGCAGACTCATCGATATTTTTATTAGTGAGTAAGATAAGTGATTCATCAGAATCATCAGCTTGATCGCTATTAGAGTCATTTAAAAACTGTTCGATTTTGGACTCTAGACTATCTGGGTTATCTACTTTTGTGTCCAAATTTATATTATTTGCTGAAATAGAAGCTATTTGAGAAGTATTAAAAACTTCTAACTCAGATATCGAGTTATTGTTGATTGATGATTGACTATCTTTTGCTGTAGGTAGTTTAGCCATGTCAAGAGCTTCGTTACCCAACCACGATAAGAGATCTTCATCAGGAGAAACATCAGCAATATTTGTGGGATTAGGGCGACTATTGCTTTCTTCTAACCATTGTAAAAGCTCAGGATCATCAATTAGATCGCTAGGCTCGCTGACTTCCTCAGACACAGGAAAATTCAAAGATAGCAAATCAAGCTCATTACCGCCTTCTTCATTTTCGTCCCATCGCTCCTGCGGAGCATCAAATCTCTCGACGATTTGAGTTGCAGCCTCTATATCAAAATCAGGATTTAACTCACGGGCGGCGATCGCGCTTTGAGGATCGAGAATAATGCTTGTGCCAAAACCAGCTAAACCAATTAGTGGATCAGCCTGTACTTCTGCAACTGGTTTCTCAAATAGGTTGTCAGCAGGTTCCCCTAACATACTTGCCAGATCAGAGATCTGTAAGTTTGAGTTATCGGTCTTATTTGTGTCATTTGTATCTAAATTACTTTCAGAATACTCCTTTAGATTTGAGGCTAACAGTGCTAAATCTTCGCCATCTGTTTCTAAAGGATTGATCTCAACTTCAATAGTTTGGGCTTCAAATGGTGTTTGCACCTCAGCGATCGCTTCGCCGAACTCATCACCCGCTAACAAAGCATTGATCAAATTTTCATCAGCAGGTTCTGTAAAGGTCTCTAGATAGCGGATTGGAATATCATCTGGTAATTCAGGCAATATAGGGGCTCCAGATACAGCTAACTCATTATTTTGTGGTGCTTGATGATTCTGTTGGCTAATCTGATTAGCCAAGGTCTTAATTAAGGCTTCACCCTTTTGTTCGAGGGTTTCGATATGACCAAGTTTGGTGGCAATTGATGTCTGATATTCTTGGATTTCCTGCTCTAGTGATCGAAATGTAGTACTAAACATTTCGTCTAGATGTTGCAAAAAGCGATCCGTTTGTTCTTGTACTTTATTTACAAATTCTTCTTGTGGTGGCTCTGAGTTAGTGATATCTAAATTATTTGTAGAAAGATTGGCTAGTTTGTCTTGGAGCGTCTGAACCACTGTTTGATTGACACTATCGGCAACTGTTCCTGCCACAGTTTGCTGTACTGTTTGTTGTAACGAGCCAGAGATTTGATCTCGCACATAATTGTTGACTGAACTTAATGATCGATCTAAAGCTTCTTGTTGAGTAGTTTGAAACTCTTGAAATTGTCTCATCCAAGTCGCCCGATCAGATTCTAGCTGTGAGATTTCAGCATTTAACTTTTGTTTTTGTTGATTTAAAGTAATTAATTCTTGAGTTATTTGCGATCGCTGCTGCGATTCAACAATTTTATTTAAACTCGCCGAAATTTCTCCTACCATAAGTGCTCTTTCGACAGCGAGAGTTTGGCTGACCACCTGCTGCACAGATTGCTGCACTGAATCTTTGACAACCTGTTGCAATGTTTGCTGGATTGCTTGCTGCAGCGAGGCAATCATGCGATCGTTGACAAATGTAGAATTGGGTTCAGGTGCGCCATTCGTCATTGTGCTAGTCTCCTTTGTCAAGTAAGATTCAGCGCCAAATAAGTTGCTTATTGGGCTAACTAATAGGGGTGGCAATGTCTCTAGTTTATCTTTTTTAAATTTGTCTGTCTTGACTTCTTGGTTTTTTAAGTCATTTTGATTAGACTGTTCACTACTCTGAGGATTGTTGAGGTCATTATTGGGGTGATTTTGACCTTGCAAGCGTGTTACTAAAGCTTGATAATGCTGCTCTAAATTACCCAGAAGTGAGTCATCAGTTAAGCCCTCTAGATGCGATCGCAACTGTTTTAGCTGCTCTCTTTGGTGAATAGTATCAGGGGAAGGCTTCCTCGATACTGACCCTACAGGGCGGCTCAGCAATGTATTGATTTGATCGATCAAACTACTAATCAGAACTTTTGACATAACGCCCCCTGCAAGACCTCCATAACGTCAGATAAGGGATTAATTCGGGTTGAAGCTGCTAATCAACTCGAAGTTTATGAAAATTTGTAGACAAATTTGCTCTTAAATGAGCTACACTCTAAACCCAAATTTGTTAGCAGACAATAGCACACATCTTTCCCAGTTTTTTGCTAATATCTTGGCGATTTTCTATAAATTTTTTTGTGAGTTTCTGGCGAAGATGACTATGAAAAACAAATCGCATGTTTCTCCGACTTTTTCGATGATTCAGCCATTTCGTCGATTAACTAACTACTTACTTGTTTCAGCGATCGCGACTTTATCAACTATGGCGATCGCTGGTAGTGCGGTTGCAGAGCGTCGTGAGGTCGATATTCGGTTACTTGTTAACCGAGATGAGGGGTTTACGGTAATGACTCGTAAGGCTGAAATACTCGCGCGATCGGCGGCTCAACGAACATTTGACCGTGAGGTGCTTGTCTCGGATGTATCGGTCAAAGTTACTGCTCAAAATCTCCATCAGGATCAAGCAGCGATTATCTTGCAACTAATTGTGTCCCGTCGTGACTGGGCAAGCCGTCCCGATCCTAAAATATGGGCGACCTATTTCCCAATGGCAAAGTCACTCATTGGGATTAGATAAAAAAATTTGCACACTATACCAAAGCACAAAATGGCTATGTCATTTTGTGCTTTCAAAACCATCAATTCTCATTATTAAAATCGGTTTTTTGAAAGCCCGCCGTTAGCGGGCTTTCAAAAAACTGATTTTGGTGTTTTCAGCGCCGAAGGCGCTGGAAACACCAAAATCGGTTTCATAATGAGAATTGCTGCAAATTTATAAGATTTTTTTGATAATGGCGCAATTACTGCTATAGTTAGTAACTGCATATATAGAATATGCTCTTGCGAATGTAGTTTAGTGGTAAAACCTCTGCCTTCCAAG
>JBJTVM010000116.1:0-1298 GCA_046081205.1 Pseudanabaena sp.
CCAATTTCTGCAAATTTACTAGTCCCCGATGTCAAAGATACCTTCTGGGTAAACCTCATCGGCAAAGGCTACCCCGCACCACGCAATGGCTTTAGATGGTGTACCGAACGCCTCAAAATCAAGCCATCCAATCAATTTGTCCAAAACGTTGTCCGCGCCAAAGGCGAAGTAATCATTGTCCTCGGTACACGCAAAGCTGAGAGCTCTAGGCGATCGCGATCGATGAACGATCATGAAATGGGGAGTATTGGCGATCGCATTGGTGACAGCAATCTCACTTCCCTGCTTTATAGCGGCAGCCTACCCAATTCCTTAATCTATAGTCCGATCGCTGATTGGAGTAATAGTGAAGTGTGGCTCTTCCTCATGCAATATGCCAACCCTTGGGGCAATAGCAATCAAGACCTCTTCACCATGTACCGCGGTGCAACCGCCGATAATGAATGTCCTCTGGTGATCGATAGCAATACACCTAGCTGTGGTGACTCTCGCTTTGGTTGCTGGGTCTGCACACTCGTCAACAAAGACAAATCCATGGAAGCGATGATCCTTAATGATGACGAAAAAGAATGGATGTTGCCGATGCTAGATCTACGCAATGCCCTCGATAGCCCTGATGACTGGGACAAACGAGACTTTAGGCGCATGAGTGGCAACGTACAACTATTTACCCACAACAGCGATGGCAAACAAGAAGTCAAGCCGATCCCTGGTCCTTACACCAAAAAATGGCGCGAACATTGGCTGAGGGAATTACTCAAAGCACAAACTGAAGCGCGTAAAAATGCACCTCCTGAAATGCAAGCGATCGAACTCATTACTCAAGCTGAACTTAGCGAAATTCGGCGGGTTTGGCGTGAAGACAAACATGAATTTGATGATGCACTGCCCCATATTTATTTAGAAGTAACAGGCGAAAAATTCCAAGATATAAACAATCCCAATAATCAAAGCTTGCTAGGAGCTGATGAGTGGGAGATCCTAGCTCGGCTTTGCGGTGACAATGCCATGCACCTCGAACTCACCACTAAACTGCTCAGCGTAGAAAAGCAACATTATGGCAAAATGCGCCGCGTCGGTATCTATGAAGCCCTCGAAAAATGCTTTGAAACCAGTTCAAGATCGCCAGAAGAAGCAATTCAAAACGCCCATCGTTTCAAAAACATTAAAGATGCCGCCGAAAAAGGAGATGCAGATAAAGTGCGTCAACTTGCTCTAGGTCAACCAACTAAGCCTACCGAATTAGAAACTGCCGAGCAAGCTAACCCAAAAGCTAACAGTTGGGCATCCATAAAATT
>JBJTVM010000117.1:0-9421 GCA_046081205.1 Pseudanabaena sp.
TTCAAAATTTCTTCTGTACTACTTAAAGCTTCAACAGGCTGTATATGCGGATTTTGTGTTTTTGAGAGTTGGCAACATTTAATCGACTTTATGCTTGGTGATGCTCCTGTATTTCCAGATTCGTGTTAATTTCATTGCCGACATTATGTATCACCTGTTACGATTTTGAATTTGGAATTGATGGAAATCAAAATAAGTCTATCTTGCCATTTTTCATATGTATCCTACAGCTACCTGACAGCGATCACTAATTCTTGGTTGGGAATCGAGTAATGTTTACGATATTCCACAAATTTGGGAACTTATTAGATGATTCTGCCCAACCACTAGGAATAACTTGCCCCGAAGATAATACGGCAATAGGAGTTACTATCTCTTGAGGATTAGCACCGCCATGATATCCATTTTTTTTAGGCTTATAGCGGATTTGCTCTGACCAAGGCGCAATGATTGACTTATGACCAGATGCAACAACTCGATTTCCCTTTAATCTACATTCTTCATCCATCAGATTGTCACCATCGGTTCGCCATCTTTCACCACCATCTATTGCCGATATCAGATTGGTACCATGCTCAATTATGTGACCATGATCGCTGGCTAGAATCACAATCCGATCTGCTGATTTTGCTTCTTCTAGGAGCGCAGGGATCACTTTAATCGATCGCTGAGTCCAGTCAACATATAATTGTTCACCCTTGGTAAGGTGATCATCGATCGCATTGACGACTACACCTACGATTAGGCGATCGCGAGATGATAGTGCTTGACGGACATCTTGACTGAGAGTTACGTCTTCTGTTCCCTGTAGTTGGGCTTTATGAAATAGCAGAGGATGTTTTTTTTTCTGTTGCTTACTGCTTTGATTAAGATCAGGATGAAATTTAAATTCTGAGCTTTCATCTTTGGCGTTGCCGCTTCTTAACCGTCCACACAATAAACTAGTCCGTGATATTTCGGTAGTTGATGGCACTGTTGCCAGTGCAGACATGATGGGATAGTCTCGATCTTCTTTATGCAGTAGTGTCCAACCTTGTCTGACTATGCTTTCTAATAGTTGGTGACATATTGACATACTCATTCCATCTAAAACAATTAAAAGCACTGGAGCGAAAGATGCGATTGGAGCAATGATATCTCTCAAGACATTCTCAACTACCAAAATTTCATCGTGACTAGAGCCTAAATCTGTCCAACTAGCAAAGAGGTTCGCAAAGATCTTGGATTGGCGTTCGCGGACTTTTACAGCAAGATGAAACAAATCGGCATAGGCATTCGCTACTAATTGCAATGGTTCGTCTGAGAGAAGAGAATGTCTTGCCCAATCTGCAAAGCTATTTTCGCTGACTTCCTGGGCGATCGCCGCAGTGAGGGACTGCGCCACAGGATTAGGCTCTACTTCTTGTTGGTGAATCCAACGCAAAAGCCTAATTGCCATATCAAGATTATCAATGCGGCGGCGATCGCGATCGTCTTTAGCTAAGTTGTGTTGCAATATCTGATTACGATCAGCGATCAGTTCTTTTATTTGTGTCTCTAATTCATCCGTTAGAGGATGTTTGAGGATAGAGGATAAGGTTTGGGCAAATGACTCTAAACGCTGATTAAATCCCAGTGGTGAGATCTCGCTGAGATGAGCTAGATGACTAGCACCAATTTCTTGCAAAATCTCGTCAGCACGATTCAAGATATTTTCTTTGAGTTGGATGTCAATCGGTAAACGTAGATTGATTACCTCTTGAGATGCAGCTTGCCAAGTAGCTCCTATGTTTGGCGTTAATATTTCTCCTTGAAAATAGCGCTCCTCGATTTTACCGATCGCCTTATCCAGTTTTCCTGTTGCCTTGGGATGAAACAAAACCCCAAACACTAAACCCAGAGCTACTAAATCATTACGCTCAGTTTGGCAAGCACATCGCAATATGTATTGAGCAACATGACCAACAAGTTCTGTTATGTAAGCGATCGCCGCTTTTTGGAAAAGAGGAGACTCATTTTTAAGACGTGCAATATGATTGTTGTCTATTGACCACTTTAAAAGATCGGGTAAATCGGGAGATGTATCAACAATTCCTAAACCGCGATCTAAGAGAATTGCCCAAACGTTACCAGCATTGAGAAATCCGTTACTAATTGGTGTATAGCCTTCGCTAGTATTCGCATCGATCAAATAATCGGCAATCCATCGTTCTTTACGCAAGCGTGGATCAATCAAATTTGCTTGAAATAGTGATTTGACAACTTCCCAAGGATCAATCGAGAAAAGCTTCCGTTTGGCTAAACGCATCAGAATATCATCATCTAGATCAGATTCTTTGAGAGGTGTGAGGATCACATGGGTATCTGAGTTGTCAGTTTCATGGTCTGCATAGGCGGATTGCATTACTAAACGCATCGCTAGAGGGGATTTGCAGACATGGATATGCAAGGTAATGTCGCGATCGCCCTGTACTGTTTCGCCAGTCCATTGACCTGAAATGTGAATACCAATGAACTTGGAGTTGACATTTCCTTGGCGAATAGTCGCAACTTGCGCCTTAATCTGATTGATGCTAGGTACGACAACACTCACGATTCTGTATTTTTCCCTGTATCTTTTTCTGTATTTGCTTCAGTGATGACCCAATGTAAGTTAATGCAGACTTTTTGTCCGCCCTTTAGCTGTGATTTTAGATGATCAAGAAGTTGCTCTGCTGTAACTAAGTCTATATGGTCGTGGGTGGCTTGACTGATAATCGGATTGATAGTTGGAATCGTTACAGCAGGTGTGATGGGTAGATTAACATTTAGGGCTGATGGTGGTGGATAAATTAATGGTTTTGTGGCATCAGCAGTAATTTGAGTAGGCTTGTTGGGGACAGCAGGAAATGGGTTAGATGTGGGTGATGGGTTGTTGGGTTGTGTGGTAAGTATCCTTGTGGCTTTTGCTTCTGATACCTTTAGGATAGGAGCTAGGGCGATCGCATGTTCATCGGCACTGAGAGCGTGGATGAGTTCGCCAAGTAAAGTATTAACTTCAAGGGAGCGCTCATCGGTTAGCTTTTGAACAGCATCAATGATTTCCCATTTAGTACGCTCCAGACTATTAGCCAGCGATTTAAGTTGTCGGAAACACTCTTTCATGGCAGTGTTGGAAGTGGCGATCGCTATATCTGCCAAAATATTGACGATATCTTCTGATTTGTGGCTGTCAGATTTATTGGTATTGAGATTGGCATGAATACGCCCGATCGCGTTGACCGTAGCTGTTGTTGTCTGGAAGCGATCGCAATTTTTGTCAATGTTGAATCGCTCTAAAGTCTCGCTCAGCAGATTCAGATAATTTCTGGCATTAGCAGCATTTTCTCTAGCCATACTTGAGATCTTGTCACTCAGTTCAGCGACATTTTTGGCATTGAGTAACTTAGAAATAGAAATGTTGAAAATGCTATGAGCGCGATCTAATGCTGTTTCCCATAGCACTTCATCGGGCAGTTTTTGGGTGCGAAACTCAATGTCATCAGGTAGAGATTTAATGGTTGTATCGATCGCGAGATTGCTGCGATAGGCAATACGATTGGTTTGGGCGGCAAAGGTGAGAATTACCAAGTTTTGGGCGATCGCAGGAAGTCCCATTGATTTTGGCTCATCCAGCCAACGACGTAATTGTCCTACGGATATTGCGCCACCTAATTCTACGATTTTACGAGTGAAGTGTTGCTTCCAGTGCTGCCCTAGGACAAAGTGTGTGGCATCAACGCCCATTTCGCCTAGTAATAGTGGATTGGCAATTTGGCGAACTAGCGAGCGGAGTTTACGATCTTCGATCGCAATTCTGCCATCGGTTTGCTGGGTGGCATCAATGATCGCGTGATAGACTTTTTCGAGATTATTACTGGCTTCAATCTCTGCTTCAAAATCTGGAGCGGCTGGGAATTCATACCCTAGTGCTTGTTCAAGCAGATTCGTGAGGGCTTCACGGAGGGTAGAAGCAACAGGGGGCTGTAGTTGCAGTCCTACATAGAGAGAATGAAAACGCTCATTTAACTCGAGCGATCGCTCAGAATTAATGGAATTACTATCAGTAGTATCTAATCCATAGACCACTTCTAGATGATGCAAAACCCTTTGATGAAGGCTACTGCGTTGATTTTCTAAGATGGTCTTTGCGGATTGACGATCCTGCACCGAGAGATTACTGGCAAACTGGGCAAAACGTTCACCTGTACCTGCGAGGATATGGTCAAGCGTAACCAGCATACCCAGATCGGTGAGTGCATCTTCGCTGAGAAAGGCAGGAATCCATGCTAGGGTCTTGGCTCCAACGGGATGAGTGGCGCTAAATCCTTGAATTTTACTAATATCATCGCGAGGCGTATGGTTATCGACATCAAAGGGATAGTCGATGATGATTTTCCAGCGATCGCCATCGTTTTCTAAGGCAGTTAGGGGCAGTTCTCTAATGTTCCGAAATAGGACATTGCAAGAACGCCTTGTATTTTTCCAGAGATGACTAAAACTCTGTTCTAATTCTTCTTCGCCTTGGATGCCTAATTGCTTGAATAATAGATCACGGACGAGACGCATTCGATTACCGTGATTATCCTCGCGCTTACCTTGGGCAATGATGCTCTGGGTATCCACACCAGAAAGCTGAAGCGAAATAGTCGGATTATCGCCTTCCGTGAGTCGAATTTCGCCGACTGTACCTGCCCATTGCCGACATCTTCGCAAGACCTCTTGACCTTCGCGCCCAGGAATGGGGGATTTGATTGTGCCATGATTGAGCGCCGCTAGACGTTCGGGGGTAAGACTGCGTAAGACTTCGACTTCAGGGACAAGGGCAGATAGGAGCAAGGTTTTGATCAGGCGATCGTCATTGAAGAAGTTAGTACGTTTGGGATCTGTTGTGGCTAATAGTTCCACTTCTTCACGGCGGAGTCCATGCTGTTTTTCAATTACTGGCAATAACTTTTGGTGATAGAGTTTCTTGGCATTGTCAAAATGGATTTTAGTTTCGGGACTGAAGGATTCGTCACCGTGGGCGATCGCATCGAATAGGTCGCCAACGGGCAGAATATCGCCAATACTTAGATAATCGCGTCTGTCCACTAGCATTTGCACCATGATTTTGAGGGCGGTGCGTTCGCGTTGCAGTACGCTGGAGACAGCAATGAGGGCTTGAATTAAGGCAGGGCTAAAGGGATAAACCTGTCGGAACATGGTGCGATCGCCTTCACGGGTCAGCAGAATATTCATCACCGTTTCGCGCATGGTCAAGGATTTATCAATGGCAGCATCTAGTTCTATTTTTGCAGCAGGATTTTTGGGGCTGAGAATCCGCTTTTGGGCGATCGCTGGTAAATTGCGATCTTCGAGAACGATGCGATCGAATCTGCCTTCCCAATGTTTGAGAGCATCGCTAAAGTTAAGGCGTTCGGCTCCAGGGACAGCATTGCCGATCAGTTCGCTGAGGTCGCGCTGTCTTGCCACAAAACTGACAATGGGAATCGGGCGATCGGGGGTTTGGGCTTCGACAAGTTTGGAGAGTTTTTGTCCTTCGCGATGGATAAAGCTAATGTCGGTAGCGCGGCTGGCTAACCAGAGAATCAATTCATCAAGAAAGAGAATCAGGGCATCATAGCCGAGGCTTTGGGCGTGTTGGCTGATGACGGATAAACCTTTGTCTAAAGAGATAAAGGCTTCACTGTTGGCGTGTTGGATGTAAGAAGTAAAAAATGCTTTGATTAAAGCGCTAATTAATCTAGTTCTTGGTTCAGCTAAGGTTTTGCCATTGTCGGTATTTTTAAATACTGGTGCTGTATTGATAGCAATTTCAAAACTCTCATCGTTCCAATCATTGGCAATATCACCCCAACCACGTTTCTCTATATTTAGATTATTTAGCGCATCGAAAAAGGCTTTGTCGCCCATTTGGTTACGCAGATTAATCGCATCTTGAAACATTCCTTCAGCCAGATATACCCCAGGGATCGGTGCTTCGGGATGGTTGCGGCGTACAAAATCGACATAGCCGCCAAGGATGCAGGACTCCATATTATCGGAGCCGATCGCATGGTATGGCACTAATAAAAACTTTTTGCCTGCGACCCATTCGTTATTTTTGGCAATGACGGGAGCGAGTTCTTTGATGCTACGGGCGGTAGGATTAGCTTTGAGAATTAGGTACAGAACTGCCATAAAGTGGCTTTTGCCACTGCCAAAGCTGCCATGTAAATAGGTTGCCTTGCTGACGTTGCTCTGGAGGGTGCTGCGAATGAAGTTCAGAGCTTGGTCAAAGCATTTTTCTAATTCGGGCGTAACCACATAATCGCGGATGATCTTATCGGCATCTTTTGCCACTGATGACAGATTGAGTACAAAGTCACCTTTTTGGAGGCTTTCAGGAATTTCGATCAGGTCTTTAAGGAGTGTCATGGGCTTTATTTAAGCTTGTTTTGACATTTTATTTATTTTATTTATTTTATTTATTATTTTATTTATATTTTATTCAATATAGCGAATGCTGGAAAGTTAAGATGCGCTCAGATGGTGAGGTGAGGGTGGTGTTCATGATCTCATTATCCTTGATTTCATTATAATCGTCTCATAGTCAATTTTTAGGAGGCGATCGCATATGGTTTTAGCAGCTACTAAGCGATATACCGCAACAGAATATCTAGCCCTAATTGATTGTGTACGCTCACAATAATTCGGCAAAAAATCAGTCCTCAGAAATACCCAGCGATCGCAACTTTGCCAATAGCAACTCCATCTGTTTCTGGGCAGCATCAGCCCGTTGTTTTTCAGATCTTGCTTTTTGACTCTCGAAATCTGCCCGATATTTCTCGGTATCAGCTCGATATTTTTCAAGATCAGCCTTTTCTTCACCTGTGAGATAACGCTGCCCCCTTTCATCAAACCAACTTAAAACCTCACGCCCAAAGCGATCGCTTGGCAATAGACAACGCCCAATCTCCAATCCGATTTCTGGCATCCATAACGGCAGTTATTGTTCTTCCCATCCGTTGATTTCACTGAATGTATAGAGGGGTCTCCCCTTCACTTCTTCATAAATTCGACCCACATACTCCCCTAATATCCCAATACATAATAACTGTACTGCACCTAAAAAGAAAATGGCTACTGTAATGGTAGCAATGCCAGTGAGGGGAGATTGGGGGGCAAAAAATCGCCAGTACACCACCAAAATCATCATTATTAATGCCACTAATGCTGATAATAAGCCTAAGTAGGTTGCCAGGCGAAGGGGAACTTTAGAAAAAGAAACTAACCCATTCACAGCTAGGGAAAAAGATTTGCGAAACGTATACTTTACTTCGCCGGCAAACCGGGGATCCCGTTCAAAGTAAACTGCAATTTGTTTAAATCCAACCCAGGATCGTAATCCCCGAAGATAGCGATTCCTTTCTGGCATGGCATTGAGGACATCCACAACTCGGCGGTCTAACAAGCAAAAATCACCCGTATCAGTGGGTATTTCCACATCCGCCAACCGTTTTAAGATGCGATAAAACCCATAGGCCGTTAATCGCTTAAACCAGTTTTCTTTTCGTCTCTGGGTTCGTTGGGCATACACTACCTGATACCCTTGCCGCCATCTTTCAATTAAATTAGGAATTAATTCAGGTGGGTCTTGTAAATCTGCATCTAATATAATCACAGCCTCTCCACGAGCCATATTTAATCCAGCAGTTACCGCAATTTGGTGACCAAAATTACGAGCCAAACTAAGGTAGCAGACTCGGTTATCGTTGAGGCGTAACTCCCGCATTAGTTCCAAGGATCTGTCTCCACTGCCATCATTAATGAGTATTAACTCACTGAACCCGTCCAACTGGTTCATAACAGTACTGACCCGCCGATATAGTTCTAATAGTGTCGCCTCTTCGTTGTAGACAGGAATGATTAAAGAATACTGGGGCAACATAGGGATATAAACAAAATAAATACAACTAAAGGGATTTGAACAGTGTTAACGTCCCAATCGATTGGGTATTCCGTCACACCCCCCCGGAATGGTGGAGCGGGTGCGGTTTCCTCCCCAAGCACAGCTATAGTGACGTTGTTCGTCCGAAAGATTTTTGACATCTGAAAAATCAGCCTCTTCCAACACTGCACCCGTAAAGGCTCCAGTTCTATAGTCAGGAAAGTCAGTACGGCTGCGGGGACAGGCGGTATCGATGGATCCGAAGAATAAACGAGTTCCTTTAAGATCAGCTCCGGATAAATTCGCCCCATAAAGGATTGTGCGAGATAGGTTAGACTTCACCAAGTCGCACCCACTTAGATTTCCATTCACTAAATTAATATCACTGAGGTCGGTCCAACGCAAGTCAGTTTCTGCTAGATTTGCTTTAGCCAGCATGACACCCAAATCAATCACCCTCAACCCGTTCTCCCGGTCTTCTTCATACCCCCCCGCTCCATCTAGAATTGCCCGTCCCAATCGGCGATCCCGTTTAAGGGGTGTTAGGAGTCGGGAACGGGATAAAAATCGGATAATTTTTGCCTTGCCCACCCCGTCCACACTGCCTAAAATCGCCGCAGTCCTTCCCTCGGCAATGGCTCGTTCTTGAGGCCAATCCTCTAACAACCCCTCGTCATCAAGGACTAAGTCTGAAACTCCTTGGAAATAAGCATCAATTGTTTGTTGTTGAGTGATCAAATTCTGCTGAGCCGTTAAAAAATTTTGTTGAATCGTCAAATCTTTTGAAATTACATATTGTCGCCAAGCAATAAAAACTGCCAGGATGGCAATCAATACCTGCCCTGCGGCTCCCAATATTTCCCCCAACGCACCCACTGCATCCCAGTTTGCCGTCTGGAACCAACGGAGGAGAAATTGCTGAGTTCCGCTCACCCGCGCCAGTGCCAAAACTGCCACCCCCACCCCCACTGACCCTGTAATCACTTGTCCATTGTTCAGTAGTTCTGCAAAAAAAACCTGACAGGTGGTCCATAGGGACCGTAACGCGAACAAAAGGGTAGCCACTGCCCCCCATCCCATTACCGCTGGCTGGTCAAATAACATGCCCAAGATGGTTAATCCCAAGCTAATCAGGAGAAGGGTAGAATGTACAACCCTTTGTGGAAACTCCACCGATGACTCAACGGTAGAGGGACGGGACGGAGGGGGGGCAGCAATGGAATCCATTGGAGAAAGTGTGTCCTGAGCCCCCTCAGTTGGAAGAGGATGGGGGGAGGATGGAGTTGTATCAGGGGGGGATGGAATGGGCTGAGGTGTCATGGTCAAAGGAATCGATGGCAAGTGAAATACAGATGATGATTAAACTACCGTCAGTTTGACAGTCCCCGGTCTGAAAAAACGGGGCTTCTTAGTTCCCTGAGATTATTTATCCAGACCCGCTGCCATACCGAAGCTTAGGGTTATCTTTCCCTAGCTTTCCAGAACTTGCCC
>JBJTVM010000118.1:0-8417 GCA_046081205.1 Pseudanabaena sp.
AATTCACCAGCAGTTCTCATTATGAAACCTATTTTGTTGTTTCCAGCGCCTAAGGCGCTGGAAACAACAAAATAGGTTTTTAGAAAGCCTGCCAACGGCGGGCTTTCTAAAAACCTATTAAAAACCTATTTTTATAATGAGAATTGCTGCCAATTCACAGAAGTGTGGCTACAATTCAGTAAATTAAAAACCAAACCCTGTAAGGGTTTTGAAAGCACAAAATGGCTATGCCATTTTGTGCTTTGGTATTAAAGCCTCAAAAGGCTGTAACAGTCAGCAATTCTCATTATAAAAATCAGTTTTTTGCAAGCCAACCGTTGGTTGGCTTGCAAAAAACCGATTTTGGTGTTTCCAGCACCTGCGGTGCTGGAAACACCAAAATCGGTTTCATAATGAGAATTGCTGTGTAACAGAGCAGCATCAACTCCAAGGCTACAAGTCCTGATATGATCGTCAAGCAGAATCACTGTTACCAGATTAACGAAATTCTAGCGAATATCCCTAGCGAACATCAGCGAATACTTCTAGCAATATGCGTCTATCTCAAATGCTCTGGGTCACTCTGCGTGAAGATCCCGCCGAAGCAGAACTTACAAGTCACAAACTATTACTCCGTGCTGGCTATATTAGGCGCGTAGGTTCAGGCTTGTATGTGTACTTGCCGCTCATGTGGCGCGTTTTGCAAAAGATCTCAGCGATCGTCCGTGAAGAGATGAACGACACAGGAGCGCAAGAATGTCTATTGACGCAACTACAACCTGCGGAACTATGGCAAGAGTCAGGACGTTGGGATACCTATACCAAAGCCGAAGGGATTATGTTTGCCCTCACCGATCGCGCCAATCGTGAAGTCGGTCTAGGTCCTACCCACGAAGAAATCATTACCGCGATCGCCAGAGATACGATTCGCTCCTATCGTCAATTGCCACAGCACTTATATCAAATCCAGACCAAGTTCCGTGATGAGATTCGTCCACGTTTTGGACTCATGCGTGGACGCGAGTTCATCATGAAGGATGGCTACTCCTTCCATGAAAATGAAGATAGCCTCAAAGAAACCTACTATGAAATGGATCGTGCCTATCGCAAGATGTTCGATCGCTGTGGTTTAAAATTCCGTGCCGTCGAAGCTGATTCAGGTGCGATCGGTGGTTCGGGTTCACAGGAATTTATGGTGCTAGCGGAAGCTGGTGAAGATGACATTCTCTTTACCGAAGATAGCAGTTATGCTGCCAATGTCGAGAAAGCAGTATCTTTGCCACCTGATGTAGTGCCCTCACATTTTGACAAGTTTGAGAAATTGCATACTCCCAAAAAGGGAACCATTGAAACTGTGTGTAAGTTGCTGAAATGCGACCCCACCCAAGTCGTCAAGCAGGTTCTCTATCAAGTCATTTATGACAATGGTACAACAGTTTTAGTTCTCGTCAGTATTCGTGGCGATCGCGATGTTAATGAAGTGAAGTTACAAAATGAACTGACAAAGTTAGCAAGTAACTATGGCGGCAAAGCAGTCATTAATCTCCAAGTTGCTGATCCTGAGTCGCAGCAAAAATGGGCGCATTCCCAACTTCCTGTCGGGTTTATCTCACCAAGTTTGGATGATTCCTATATTGATAAAAGTTCCGCAGTTTCTTCAAAGTTTCTCCGCTTAGCCGATCGCACCGTTGAGCATTTACAAAACTTTGTTACAGGCGCAGATGAAGCTGATTATCACGTTGTTGGTGCAAATTGGGGTAAGGACTTTACATTACCCACAGTTGTCAATCTTGATAAGGCAAAAGCAGGCGATCGCGCCATTCATGATCCTTCACAAATCTTGCAAACTGCCAGAGGCATCGAAGTTGGGCATATCTTCCAGTTGGGAACCAAATATTCACAAGCAATGAAGGCGACCTTCACGAATGAGCAGGGTGAAGAAATGCCTCTAGTGATGGGTTGCTACGGCTTAGGCGTATCGCGTCTTGCTCAGGCTGCGGTTGAGCAGTCCTACGACAAAGACGGCATCATCTGGAATAAAGCGATCGCCCCTTACCATGTGATTGTCACTGTGCCGAATGTGGGTGATGCCAAGCAAATGGATGTTGGTGAAAGGCTCTACACATCCCTTGATGCCGCAGGTGTGGAAGTATTGCTCGACGATCGCGATGAACGGGCTGGTGTGAAGTTCAAGGATGCCGATCTCGTTGGTATTCCTTATCGTGTGGTTACGGGCAAGGCGATCGCTGAAGGTAAAGTCGAAATCGTCAATCGGGCGACGAAGGTGGCGACTTTAGTAGAAATTGAGTCAGTAGTGGAGTATTTACAAAACGAACTCAAGTAAAAGAAAGCGGCGCAATGCACAGCTTTCTTTAATACCAAAGCAGAAAATGGTAAGAATCGCCTAGTGATTCTTACCATTTTCTGCCATTTGCGGCGTGCTTCGCTCGCCGCAAATGGCTATATCGAACTCACGCCACGTTAACTAGAGATCTCTGAAGAATTGAGATTAATGGGTGAAGGTTCTTCTGTCTCTTTGTTAGAGGCATTCAGATATCGCTGGATTTGTTCACCAATCTTTTCATTACCCGCAGTTTTGGAGATAAAAGCCGTAGCACCAACAAATTTTGATCTCAGGCGGTCAAATATTGTGTCATTGCTAGTCAAAATCAAAATAGGTGTATCTTTAAACTCTGGTATGCGGCGAATTTGTGTACAGAGTTCATAACCACCAATGATGGGCATTACTAAATCTAAAATTACCATTTCTGGTTTATTTTCAACTAGCAAAGGCAAGACATTAATAGAATCTCGAATTCCTAAAAAACCAAACCCAAACCCTGTAACTATTTGTTCTATAGTTGCACATACCTGATTACTATCATCTACACAGGCAATAAGAGGTCTTGAGAGAATGGGAATCTTTTTCTGAGTGTTCCTTTTCTCTGTTAAACGAGTAGATCCGTCTTTTGAGGACTCACTTTCATTTAGTGAGAGAGAAGAGATAGGAGATTGAATGTCCGCAACCTCCACAAGCCCGATCATTCCACGATGATAATAAGCCATTAATGACTGCACGAGATTAAGTAGATCTTTCTTCATCCATGTTGACAACTCCCGCAGCGATCGCCTTCCATCCAGGATAGTTATCAAAGTTTTATAAGTGAGTTCTGACACTTCTTCCTTGAGCTGTGAGGGGCGCTTAATCCAAGGTGCAAGATTTGGTGAAAAATCAGCGATTCCCGCTTTGCGCCATGTTAACCATTCTTGGTGAGCTTGGTCAATTGCATGTTCTGCATGGATCAAGGAAATCACTGGTTCAATCTCATCCTCAAAATCACAGTAATAGGTGATCTTTTCATTAGCCGCACATTGGATAATATCAAACAGCACCTCCTGAACAAAACCCTCAATAATCGGTGTAATTTGTTCACGGGTTAAGACCATGCGTTTCATCAGGATTACCAGCACTTGATAGTCCCAAAGACGAATCTCATCGATAGTGCGAAAAGAAATTTTGTTAAAGTCTATCTGAAGTTTATATTGCGCCATCAATCTCCGCCAACGGCGATAATTATGCGCTCCCCCCGAAGCCCAAACCAGTCGACCATGGCAGTAGTAGATACTCCATTTATAATCTTTGACACTATGAAGTTCCAGCTTGCCAGTAAACTGCTTGCGACCATAGCCGCGTAACTGTTCAACAAGGCTATAAACGGCTAGATTATCTGTATCCATGTGTCATCTATAGGTGCTACGAAATTGAGCTTTCTAGTTTTTAGGGTAGAAAAAAGTTGCTTTTCAAAAACAAGATTAGCTTGTCATTATAAAGATTATTTTTCTATAAAACTATATTCACAAGAATACAGTAATTTTTAATTATTCCCATTATCTAGTAGAATTTTGACATTTCATTTAGTAATTCTCATCATCAAATCTTTTTTGTTTTTGCGGTACTACAGGAACTAAAGAAGCATAGTAATTTTTGATAAAAGCATACCAAAGGCTAATTTTTATCAAAAATTGCTATGTATAGGAAAAAATCTGCAAACAATGGTGACTTAGGGGCAGAGCATTTGCGCTACAATTTCTTAACTTTTCGCTAGAATCTCGCTCCGCAAATACTTGGCTCTTTCCGCGGTTTGACGATTAGTCTATGATTGCCTTAAGTTTAGGGCAGAGCTTTCCTGTATATAGCCTTTATCAGGCTAGTGAAATACAGGTTTGTTTCCGCCGAAGTCGAGGAAACAAACCTATGTACCGCGCTTGCTTGAAAAGCGCTATATAAAAACTAGTGCTCTGGATAAATAGTTGCAGGAATACTCTGCCCCTTCAGAATCGATCATTAAGGATGAGCGCCGCGAAGCATTTCCCATCCTCACTACAATAAATTCTTTCCTTTTTAGGACTACAAGAAAACTAGATATTTGCATAAAAATAACGGTATTCTGGAATCCGTAAAGCTACTGTAAAGCCAATTTTTTACAACTTTTTGTAGGTAACAACTTGGGTTAATTATGTCCGCCTACTTATACTAGCAATATGTACTCTGACGATCTGTGTCCGATTCTGTAGTATCTTGATTGAGACTTGGCGCTTAACATCTTGCAACTTTTAGGTTTATTCCATACCCATGTCGAAGTCATCTAGAACTAACAAATCTGCTAAACAAAAACAAACAACAATGCTGATGTATATCGGCATTGGGGCGGCTGTTATTGCCGCAGGAGCAGGGGGAGCATATTTTTATTTTACGCAAAAAGCACAGGCGATTAAAGGGATTTTAGGCGCGGCGGCGGCGATCCCTCAAGAAGCACAAGTGGTGATGGCTTTTAATACCAAAGCTGATCCTTGGAATAAGTTGGCGCAATTTGGCACACCAGCATCACAAAAGCTGATCAGTGAAGGGCTGACCAAGTCCCCGCTCAATTCGTTACTAGTCCAGAGCAAAACTGAATATAGTCGTGATGTGCAGCCTTGGTTAGAGGGCTATATCATTACTGCGCTTGTCCCTAATGCGGCGCAACCACAAGCACCTGCAGCAACCTTAGTCATTGCGCCAACCCGCGATCGCAGCAAGTCTGATGCTTTTTTATCAAAATATCGTGGGGCTTTAGCGCAACAAGGGGCAAAATTTACTGCTAAGCAATATAAGGATGTCACCTATTATGAGTCCCCAACTCGCGACCCAAACAACAGTGTGGTGACTGCTGACATTGGTGGACAATATGTGGCGATCGCCACCAGTCCCACTGTGATCCAACAAGCGATCGATACCTATAAGGGTAGCAATCCATCCCTAGCCAAGAAACCAATCTTTGCCAAGATTTATGGTGCAACTAATCAAACGAAACTGGTTGAGCCATTGTTGCAGGTTTATTTAGATGGAGAAGTTGCCCTAGAGTTTATCGGTTCACAAGCTAATCTCAACCTGAACGAAGCGGCGATCGCGCAGTCAAAGCGAGAGCTAGATGCCATGACTTTGACTGGTGGTACACAGAAAGAAGGTTTGCGGTTTGAGATTAATACTTATCTCAAAAATGATAATTCTAATCCCCTTGCCAATAACGAAGCCAAGGTTCTCAATCTCTTACCACAGGAAACCTTTTTATTAGTTTCGGGTGTAAATCTCTATCAGTCATGGCAATCGCTAGTTGCCCAAGCCAAGGGGAACTCCAGTTCTGCGCAACTGATCGAGCAGATTCGCAAAGCTGTAAAGGATAGCACTAAACTCGATCTCGATCAGGACATTCTCAAGTGGATGAATGGGGAATTTGCGATCGCTGCTATTCCTAATAATCAAGGTATCTTAGCGAATCCAGGGTTTGGATTTGTAGCACTCGCTCAAGCAAGCGATCAGAATGCAGCCAAAACCGCCCTTGATAAAATCGATAAGGTTGCCCAAACAAATTCTGGCGGACTGCTGCCTAAAGGAGTTGATCTAAAACCCAAGCAAATTGGTGATAAATCGGTGATTACTTGGGCGATCGGTAATACGAATGTGGCAACACGCGGCACATTAGATAATAACTTTGTGTTCTGGTCTATGGGTGATCTTGCCGATACCTTTGTACCGACTCCTGCCAACAATTTACCTCAAAGTAGTTCTTTCAAAATTCTCACTACTGACATTCCTAAATCCAATGGTGGCTATTTCTATCTGAATATGACTACGGCGCTTTCCCTTGCTGATCGCTTATTACCACCCGAAGTCAAATCTAATCCTAGTTTTACCGAAATTCGGTCTGTGCTTGATGCCATTAATGGCATTGCCGTGACCTCCACCAATGTCGATGCTAAAACTACTCGCCTAGATTTCTTGTTTACCCTTAAGCCTACTCCTGGAAATTAAGACTTTATATAGCGCTTTTCAAGCAAGCGAGGTACATGGGTTTGTTTTCCCGCCGAAGGCGGGAAAACAAACCTGTCCTCCACTAGACTGATAAACGCTATATACACAATCAATCCTCGTACCCAAGTGCAGCCTAAAAGCTCAAACCCCTTGAAACGATGTCATACCAAAGCACAAGATGGTGTGGCCATTTTGTGCTTTGGTATGATTTGTCCTAGTTATCTCTTTCCTTGCTATAACCCCCAAGAAGTGAGGGGCGGCGATTCTTGGGGTTTAGTTTGTCCTAATGCAAATGACTATAGCTACACAGCACTTTTACAGCAAGAGCGTTACAAGGGTTGAGTTCACTGCAAAGTCGGGGAACCCAACCCATACTTCACTGGACTGATAAACGCTATAAAATATTAAAGATACTCAATAACTTAACTTAATACCTTTAACAAAAAAAATGGTTACAGCAGCACCTAATACTCAATCTGATACTAGCGCCCGCGACCTATTTCAGGCTGCTTACGAAAATCGCTATACATGGGATCATAATTTCCCAGGTTTAACTGCCAATGTATCCGTAGCGATCGATGGCGTAGCCCGTACTGGCAAGGCAAAGATTGCGCCAGACTTGACCGTTGAAGTAAGCATGGACGAACCACAACTGATTGAGCGCACCACCCGCACCCCTAGCGGCGAAGAAAAGACAGTTTCTGTGGATGAAGGTCAAGAATGGCTATACAACCAACTACGTGATGTGGTGACCCATCGCAAGCGTAAAACCTTTGATGAAGCCCATGGCAAATCATCCTTTAACCTTGGTGCAACCGATGAGTCGGGAGCCGTAGAAATCTTGGTTACTGGTGACTCAATGGGATCAAACTACAAAGTCCGTGGCAAAGAGATCTCAATGGTCAGCCGCGTGATGGGACGGATTGGATTTGTAATTAATCACCTTGGTCACTTGGATACGGGCGAAGGTTATATCTCATCTCTTTATACTGCGGTCTTCCGTAATCCAATGAATGATGAAATCGTGCGTCAAGCTCGTTTTGAAGATATCTACGAAAAGCTTGGTAACTACTATGTGATGACCAAACAAATCGTGCAATCTAACGAGCAAGGTCAAACCAAAAACTACGAAATTATCTTCAGTGATATCCAGCTACTCAGCTAGGTTATTCACCAGAAAGAACAAGGGGCTTAAGCCCCTTGTCAGTCCTCACAAAAAATGATGGTGGCGACAATTATGAGAACCGATCTAGAAAGGTTATTAATTTCGGAAGCAGAGCTATTGGAATTGACAGGTTTTGATCGCCAACAGATTTTGCCATCACTAAAGTTGACTGCACGACAGATTAAAATCCAACGCGCGATCGCCTTAGGATTTGCCGCGATTAACTTTATCTCACTTGCAAGCATCTTTTTGCCGCCATTACGGATTGCGGGCGTGCTCTTTTTGATTAGTTTGATATTGGGGGCGTTGAGTTTAGCGATCGAATTTGTAGAATTAACTGTACTTTTCTTTTGTGTGGCTTTAGGTGCAGCAATTTATTCCCTTTATGTTTTGACAGGAGCGCCATTAGGAATAGTTTTGCTATGCCTTGGATTAGCGATCACTAGCGGAATTATTGCTTTATTGCTCACAAGATTAATTGTGCAGCAATGGCAAATATCAAAAAAATTGCATCGTCAAAAAGGTATTCCCAAAGTTATTTTGCGCTTATTTACGGAAGTTGACAAATGCAATAAGACGATCTGTGATATTGATGTATTCGATCAGTTGCAAGATGCAGGTAATCCGATTAAATTGGAGTCTAGGGAATCAGCGATCGCGGCTTTAAGAATGACTCGCAATGACATTGTCCGCGCCCTCAAAACTGAACGGGTTTTACGGGAGCATCCTGACTTTCATCCCGATCGCTTTAATATTGATTTAAATGCTTTTGAAGCGATCCAGATCAATAATCGAGCTAAGGAATATGGACGCATTTTTGATACGACTTTACAAATTGCGATCGATGTCCAGAAAGTAATGACAGACTTACAAGAATTCTCTTCAGATTTTTAATATAGCGTTTTTCAATCAAGCGAGGTA
>JBJTVM010000119.1:0-4949 GCA_046081205.1 Pseudanabaena sp.
CTATGTACCTCACTTGCTTGAAAATTGCTATATAATTCGTGAAAAGAAAACAGATTTAGCGCAGTTTCGCTGCGCTAAATCTGTTTTCTAATTTTAAGGCTTAGCCTTTATGCAACTTGATAATTGAAACTGAAGGTTGCCCATTGTTGCATGTCTAGCATCCATGCATCATTGACATTAGCGGCATTTCCAAAATCTGAAGGCTTACCTGCCCGATCAAGATCGGCGAGTAGAGATTGGGCGACTTGTAATGGATTGGGAATAGAAATTAATCCATTTAAAGAGGATGCCTGACGTTGTGAAGCTTCAAGGATTTTGGCAACCTGTAAAAGTGGCGATCGACTAATCACAATATACACATCAACCATACCTTTGGGAGCGGAGACTGACCAATTCATCGGCGCTTTGGGATAGGGAATTGTGAGAGTTTCCGATGGGGGAATGATGCCATCATTGGCATAGGGAGTAGCGATAAAGTTGGGTGTAAGAATCTTACTACGTGGATCGAGGCAAAAGATTCGCATGTATAGAGGTTGATCGCTAAAGTTTTCGATCTGACATTCGAGGCGATCGCCTATATTAATCGGTTTAGTCCGCACGGTGTTGCTGACATTATTAGCAGGAATTAGAGAAGCCCTTGCCGCAGATTGACTGGCTAATGTGACCGATCGCTCATCGACACCGATCATCGCCTTGAGGGTGACCCGCACATCGAGATGGGTTGCAGCTTGATTTTCGGTGGTGCGGATTAGTTTGGCAGCGAGGAGACTTTCCAGAAAAGGTTGTAAGCGTTTAATCGCCACACCCACCGACTCACCCACGGAACCAAAGGAGCCAAGAATCGGTGTATGTCCAACTGTGAATAAGCCGTAGCTTGCTGACTGTACTCCAAACAGACAATCAGCACATTGTTCATTGGCATTTACCCCGAACATATTTGGTAAAGTCGAGAAGGCACTGGTGGCATCAACTCGTTCAATTTTGCTCAAGCCAACATCAAGGGCGATCGCTAATTTGACATTGCGCGAAATGGAGCGCATTACTTCCTGAAGTAATTGTCCTGCTTCTAATTTGGGATTGATGCTGTGATCATTTAAAACTTCAACTTTGCCATTAAATCCATTGCGTGATTTCAGTTGCACTATGGCTTGGGGAGCCGCAGGAATTGATTTGAGGGCAGACTGGGTTTCTACTGCCTCTGCTATTTCTGAAGTATCTGCTGCCATTACCTGCAAAATTGCCCCAGCCGCATAATTACTTAAAACGGTGATCGGTAATCCTGCTAGATAGACATCGGCGGTGTGGCGATCGCCAGTGCTATTCATAATCACCCCATCAGAACCAAAGTCAGGAATTGGCAATATCTCTGCAAAGGTGCTGGTGGCGACTGCCTTTTGTTTGCTCGCCGCAACTTCCCACATATTTGCAACTTGTTTCTCGATGGTGAGATTGTCATTGTGTAGAGCGCGGCGATCGAGGGTGGTTGCCAAATCACTCATCACTACATGGATTGTAGTTGCGGGAGTGCTTTGCCACAATTGCTGGACGAGGGCGTAGGTGAATGCACCACTGCTAAAGCCAGACCATTGAGCATCGGCACAGAGCATATCGCCTGAGGCGGCGCGTAAAGTTGTATTGATTGGTTTTGTTTCGGTTTGGTTATCGATGGATTCTGATGTTGGTTGCCAGTTTTTTAGTCCAACCCGCGATCGCAAACGGAAATTGCCGATCGCCGATACATTTGGATAGTAAAAACCTGCATCGACAATATTCAAAATCCGATCCGTGGCGATCGCTTGTAGCCAACCCTGCCATTCCTGTTCTGTAATGTCCTGTAGATTTTCTGAATTTTGAGGCAAGCCACTATCTACAGGTACGAGTGTATTGTAATTACCCAGTCGCGAACCATGTCCGCTAAAGTGAACGATTACCAAGTCATCAGGCAAAGTCTGGGCGACTAAGTGGGTGGCGATCGCATCGGCAATGTTACTGCGAGTCGCTTCGTGATCGGTCAAAGTCAAAATATCTTGAGGCGCAAATCCAAATCGATGAATTAGTAGTTCCTTTTGTAACTCCACATCGTTAACACAACCATGCAGAGGCAGCCATCCATTAGTTGTTGCAGATGCATTTGGGGATTCTTCTTTAGCATCATATTGATTAATCCCAATCAATAGCGCTCGTTTGTGCTGTGTTGATGCTGTCGTTTGACGCACATATTGCTCTGCGGCAAAAGCCACGCGATCGCGGGTGAGAAATTGCCATCCGATCAGACTGGTCAGCCCTGCCTGCAAGAATTGTCGCCGTGCAATCCCCATATTTCCGCCATGAATTCCTTTGTTTTTTTGCGATCGCTCCTTTAATTAAAACCGATTCAAGGCATCTCTTTGCAGTTATTTTGTGGAATTTTCAATGAGTAAAATTACTCAAAAATAAATATGGCGCAAAGCGCCATATTTATTTTTGAGGTTAAAGGTTTTCAGGATCAATACCCATTTCACGGAGTTTAGCTGCAAATTTGGCGATCGTATCTAGAGCCTGTTCTTTAGCAACCCTTTCAGACTCAGCGCGATCGCGTTCTAGTTGAGCTTGTTCAGCCTGTTCAAGATAGGTTAAAAACCTTGTCCCATCAGGTTTAAAAATTTTAAGAGTTTCATCGGTAAGTTCAAAACGGATTCCTAAACGGGGGCTTGTCCAGTTTTGAATGTTGGCAATTGGCTCTAGGTGATGATCTTCGGGATTTCTGTCCCAACCGACTAGATCATTAGCAAGGTGATCATAAACATAATATTCTTCCACACCATAGGTTTGATAGAACTCAAACTTCCGCGCCATTTCCGAAATCCGATTTCCCCTCGATAAGACCTCAAATACCACTTGAGGCGCAATTCCTGCTTCGAGGTGTTGAATGTAGGAACCCCTTGCGCCCTTTGGTCTACCAAATACCACCATCGCATCGGGAGCGCGGCGAATTTCTGACTGTCCTTCGACGGGATACCAGAGCAAATCCCCTGCGACAAAAACATTATCGTCATCTTTAAACAGATCTTCTAACCCACCTGCGATCGCCACAATCCATTGATAATGTTCAGTACTTTCAGCCATAGGTTGCCCGTCGCTACTAGGATAGATGATTTCTAATTTTGAGATGGTGTTGGTCATAGTTTTGGATCGGTATTTGGGATTGGTAAATTCGCGATCGCCAAGTAGCTAATACCAAAACACAAAATGGCATAGTTATTTTGTGTTTTTAAAACCCTTACTGGGTTTGGTTTTTAATTCACAAAAGCATAATTGCACTTTTGCGAATTGGTATAAATCTAATTATATAATCTCTTTATCCAATAATTGAAGCTTGGCGCTTCGTGTCACGCTTCAATTAATCATCACTTTGCGACCTTGAGCCAAATATTTCCTAAATCCCTATATCTGCATATTCCCTTTTGCAAAAGACGCTGTTTCTATTGTGACTTCGCAATTACGACAGGGGGCGAGAATCTTAAACAGCAATATGTTGATGTTCTCTGTCAAGAAATTGTGCTCACTGTCGCGGAGATTCCGCCTGTAGAGACTTTGCAAACCATTTTTTTTGGTGGTGGTACGCCATCTTTGCTCTCAGTAAAACAAGTTGAGCAAATCCTCGAAGCGATCGCCAAATATTTTAAGATCGCCGCTAATGCAGAGATATCTCTTGAGGCAAATGCAGGGACAGTGAGTTTGGAGAGTTTGCAAGGCTATCGCAGTTTAGGGATTAATCGTATTAGCCTTGGAGCACAGGCTTTTCAGCAAGAACTGTTGGATGTTTGTGGGCGTGGTCACAGTGTGGCGGACATATATGAAGCCGTAGATGCAATTAAAAATGCTGGTTTTGAGAACTTCAGTTTGGATCTGATTTCAGGGCTACCCCATCAATCAATGGCGGATTGGGATTTTTCGCTCAAGGAAGCGATCGCTTTACAACCCACACATCTATCGATCTATGACCTCACTATCGAAGAGGGAACTGCCTTTGGTAAGCGCTATCAAGCAGGTGATAGTCCATTACCAACGGAATTCCATACGGTCGAGATGTATAGGGTTGCCCATGACTTACTTCCATCCGTAGGTTATGCCCATTATGAAATCTCAAATTATGCCCAATCTGGTTATCAGGCAAAACATAATTTGACCTATTGGCATAATCAACCCTTTTATGGAATGGGTATGGGCGCAACCAGTTATATCAATCGCCAAAGAATTGATCGTCCTCGGAAAATGCGGGAATATCTTGAGGCGATCGCACTTTGGCAAAGTTCAGGAATTAGCTTTACGGCTCCGATTATCGACGCTGCGGAAGAGTTAATGGATACGCTGATACAGGGGTTGCGACTAGCAGAAGGTTTGAGTTTGAGGGCTTTGCAAGAAGCCTATGGTCAAGATCTATGCGATCGCGCCTTGCAGATTCTCGATCGCTATCGTGGGCAGGATTGGGTTAAGTTTGTGGAACAGCCAGAGGATATCCGCATTATGCTAATTCCTCCCGATGGTTGGTTATTCTCTAATATCGTCATTGCTGACTTGTACGAGAATTTGCATGTATAGCAATGTAAGTTTTGCTTAGGATAAAAAATGAGTGGGGGCGCTTTGCGCCCCCACTCATTTTTTTGATTTTATGTCCGAGAGGAACGATGAGATTGGGGCTTGGAGACCAAGCCTCTACCTTTACAAAAACATGTAGGGATTTGGTCTCCAAATCCTCTTTATTAAGATGACAGGGAAACATTGTGACGATTTTTGATGGCGCGACGAAGCCGCGCCATCATATTACGGCAAAGCCTTTAGAACGTTAGTACTGTGCGGATGGCATCGCCTCTGTGCATCATATCGAAAGCTTCATTGATTTGCTCAATTGGCATCACATTCGTAATCAAACTATCGATATCGATTTTACCTTCCATATACCAATCGAC
>JBJTVM010000120.1:0-4002 GCA_046081205.1 Pseudanabaena sp.
AATTTTTGGATAGAGCGATCACGATATCGCCATTTGCGCCGCGCGAAGCGCGGCGCAAATGGCGATATCGAATTCATGCTGTTTTATATCGCTTTGTGGGCAAATGCTAACTCAAGGATTTTTTGAAAGCGTTGCTTTGCAACACTTTCAAAAAATCCTTTGTGGTTTGTGTGTTCATGCTAGATTGATACAGCGAAGTTTTTTAGGCAGTATGTCCCATCCTATTTATCTGACAAAATCTGATCTCAAGGCTGCCCGCAGTTGCACAACCAAACTTTATTACAAGAAGTTGGGCTATCCCACGGTCGATCGCGTTGATGCCTATACCAGAATATTAACCGATGGGAATTTCATCATTAGTAAGATTGCTCACCTTCTCTATCCTGAAGGTATCTACATCTCAGCCAATCTCAACTCCGATGAAAGCATCGCCAACGCTGCCCAAGAAACGATCGCTTATTTACAACAGGAGAATGTAACTCTCTTTGAGCCAGTTCTTTATGCATCCCACAAGCTAGCCCGTGCTGATATTCTCGTCAAACGGGGCGATCGCATTGAGATTATCGAAATTAGGTCTAAAGGATTTGATAGTCATGCTCACGAAAACCTAGTTAAATACCGCAATCTTTCTCTCTTTCGCAATAAACGTACTGGAAATGTTGGCGGTGAATGGAGATACATCATTGAAGATGTGGCTTACCAAGTTGGGATTTTGCAAGAAATGCTAGCCGCGCATTTACCCGATCGCACATTAGAGATTGGATCTTATTTAATAGTTCCTGATCGCGCCAAAACTACAGCCATTGATCACCTCGCTTCCTATTTTCAAATTCAGCGTCTATCGACTCCTCGTAATTCCTTTTCCAAATTGAATGGGATTAAGATTGATTTTATTGGGGATATTCAGGAACTAGAAAAAGATCAATTTCTCACTAAAGTTAGTATCGCAACTGAAGTTGCAGAACTCATTGAGTCAACAACCGCTTCCGCCCAGAAATATTTAGGCTATTTGCTAGAGCGATCGCCTGAAATATTCGCACCGATTAGCAAAAGCTGTAAGGGCTGTGAATACCGCGCTAGCGATCGCGATCCCCGTGATGGATTTAGAGAATGTTGGGGCGATCTGGCTGATGTAGAGAACCACGTTCTCGAACTCTATCAAATGGGACGCATTGGTGGTCATGAGACCCCTCTGGTCAATGAAATGATTCAACAGAAGCAAGTCAGCATGTTTGATGTTCCCTTAGGAGAACTCATTGACGAGACCTATAGCTATCGCCAACTTATCCAGATTGAATACACGCAGAAAAACAAAGAATGGATTTCTGAGCATCTCCCTCAAATTGTGCGACAGGTAAAATATCCTATTCATTTTATTGATTTTGAAACTTCGCGGATGGCGATTCCCTACCGTGCAGGGATGCGTGCCTATGAGCAGGCTGCCTTTCAGTGGAGTTGTCATACAATCGTCGAGCCAGAGGCAGATCCCATCCAAACGGAATGGCTGGATCTAGAAAATACTTTTCCAAATTTTCAATTTGCCGAATCGCTAATGGAATGCTTAGGCGATCGCGGTACAATTTTGACATGGGCAACCCATGAGAACAGCGTGTTGCGCGATATCTACTATCAAATGCAAGCCTATGACTATCAAAATCCGCAACTGCAAAGATGGCTAGCAAATACTGCAAAGTTAGGCAATAAGGGTAAATCGCTCCTAGTTGATATGAATGCGCTTACTCTTAAGCATTATTTCCATCCATTGATGAAGGGGCGTACTTCCCTGAAATGTGTTTTACCTGCGATCTGGAAAACTAATCCTTATCTACATAAAATCCCCTATTTTCAAGAATACTATCGAGAAGTTGATGGTGAAATCCTCAGCCCCTACGATGTTTTGCCACAATTGCAAATAGGCGATCGCATTCAAGTAGTGAATGAGGGCGCTGGCGCAATGCTAGCCTATCAAGACCTGATGTATGGCGAAAATCGAGATCGGGGAATTGACAATCAAGCAGTGCGATCGCAATGGCAAGAGTTGCTCTATCAATATTGCCGCCTTGATACGATGGCAATGGTGATTATTTGGAAGCATTGGCAAAATTTGTGCAATAACCCATAGGTTTGGTCAAATTACAGCGCTATACATATATTCCTAATGTTATTGGTAGGGGCAATCCCCCCGTGGTTGCCCAGATCCCTACAGGGTAGGCACAGGGGCGCTACCCTTACATCCAATAAATATAGCGGTTTTCAAATTAACGTTTTTTGCCAAAACGCATGAAATTAATCAAGCACTTGGGAAAACCAATCAATCCTTTCCAAAGCTTAATGATGAAATTTTCGATCTTGAGAACGATTTCATCAAGCCAGAGCATTAGCCTAATTAAGGGATTACTGGAACGTCCCCCAATATTTGCCTTGTTTTCAATCCAAGCTCGTAGAGGGCGATCGCTCTCCGCATCGGAACTTTGCCTTTGATAGCTCAATAACTCTTCTTCAAAAACTAAACTACCTTCAAGTTGATCTTGAGAAATTTGTGTAGTTGTAGTTTCAAAATTTTCTAACTCGCCCGAAGAATGGATAGCGACCCGATCTGGTGATTTACTAAATGCAATGGATTCATATTCCAATGGCATTGGCCAAGGGCCATTGTCATCACCAAATACATCCTCCATAGTTAGCCATGCTTTGTCACTAGGAGTAATATCTGAGGTTTCTTCGAGAGTTGACGATCGCTGTTTACCAAAGAAATAGGCGATCGCTTGTTCAATTAATCTTTGGAGGCGGTCTAGTTGAATATCGATTTTGAGAGCATCAGAAAATTCAGGATCTTGATTAAGCTCTTGATTAGAGCCAAGGTTGGGATAATTATTAGTTCGAGATTTAAGCTGATTAATTAAACGCTCTGCTAGCAAGTCGGGCTGTGTTCCATTGATGCTGTTAGCCTTGTCTTGAGCGATAGCATCGCCTTCCAGCGATCGCTTGCCAATAAAATAATCAATTGCGGCGGCAATCAGATCGCGCAGACGATCTAGCTTGTTACTTTCGACCAGAGGGGCATTCTTTTTAAGTGTTTTGGCATTTGCGGAGGTAACTCGTCGCCGCCTTAACTTGGGACTGTCTGGCAATGGTTCTGGATCAGGTAGTTCTGTGCCAAATATTTCTGATCCTTCCACATTGCCTAGGCTAGGTTCTGGAGCAGGTGATTGATTGCCAAAAAAGTAAGCGATCGCTGCTTCAATTAAACGACGTAATTGCTCTAGACTCCTATTTTTGCCTAGAGATACATTTTCGGCGAGTCCATTATTTTCCTTTAGGGTGTTCCGTTCAGCTTGGTCGATCTGTTGTTGCCAGATTTCGGCAAAGATGCGATTAGCATTCAGTTTGGGTTCTAGTTCTGAGTTATTAGAAGTTGCGAGATAATCTGTTTGGCGCTTAATGATCGCCGCAATATTGCGATCTAGCTGAGTTTTGGTGCGATCTAGCCAATCGAAAAACCTAGCCAATGGTCGTAAAAGTAGAGGAACTTCTGGCTTGGGAAGATCAATCTTTGGTTCCAGAGATTGATCCAACGACTGATTAATTTCTGGACTAGTTTCTAGACTATCAAATTCAGATAAAAGCCCTGCTGTCTCTGGTTGCGATCGCAGTTTTTCTTTAGTCTCTGCCTTACTACGCTCAAGCGCGGGGAAAATACGTTTTGCTGTAGATGCAATCAAATACACAGGATATAGAGCTGCCTTAGCTACTTGATAAGCTAACAAACGGGGCAACTCTTGGAGCGGTAGTCCTGCAAGCTGGCGAATTTTTTGATCGAGCGATCGCCTTACGCTGCGACCAAGTTGGGCAGGTAATGAGCTATCAATCCAATTAAAAAGTCGGCTTTGAAATCTAGGCATAAGTAACATCATAAAAAAGAAATGCGCGATTGCAATTTTCTTTTTTGGCTAATGCATTAAAAAGCCAAAAAGATAAGTGGCGGCGCTTCGCGCCGCCACT
>JBJTVM010000121.1:0-3192 GCA_046081205.1 Pseudanabaena sp.
AGACAATCACTGATGATGAATGGGATTTGATTAAGAAGGTGCAACAGGATAAGCGTGTACGTGGTGAGGCGGAGTATCAAACCCTGATCAAGAGTCAGTTTGTGTTTGAGTACGAATATCAAGGTAATAGTTGGTTTGACCGAAATCCGATTTTGGATGATTAGAGGCAAGTTCTATGAGCGATCGCATTGAAATAATTGCAGAGCCAATTGCTGAGAATAATCGCGATGCCTTGCGTCGATTGACGAGAATTGTGACGCGATCGCAGGGGTTTTCTTTGTCGATCGCTTTGTGTAACTATCGACTATTGCAGGAGCGTGTATTAGAGGACTTGCGATCGCAACTTGCTGAGAATGGTTTGCCTGAGACTGCGATCGCCACACTGGAACTCAAACCTGATGCCAAGACTTTGCTTGCGCCGATTCAGGAAGTGATGGGTGAGGTGCATCAATTACCGAAGGAGCAGCAGCCCAAGGTATTAATGGTTTTGGGATTGGATGTAGTTACGGAAATCGAAGCAGTTTTGAAGTCGGCAAATCGGGTTAGGGAAGAATTTGCCAATTGTTTAGAATTTCCGATGGTGCTGTGGCTGAACGATCGCACTCAGGATGTTTTGACCCGTGAGGCGAGTGATCTGGCGAACTGGACTACGGCAGGGGCGATCGAGTTTCAGCTTGAGGCGATGGAATTAAAGGAACTAGTGCAAGATTCGATCAGAGCTACGTTCGATCGCTATTTGCAGTCTCAAGGGTTGGGGGATTGGGATGCGGGTTTGCAACAGTTTGAACTAGTTACGGCGATCGCTGAGTTAAAGGCTCAAGCCATTGAGATTAGTGATGAAATTAGCGCAGGGTTAGACTTTGCGTTTGGCTGTACGGCAATGACTGAGGGGGATATCGGCAAGGCAAAAGTTCTATTTGAGAGGAGTTTAGCCTTTTGGCGACAATCGGGGGATCAGCTTAAACAGGCTATATGTCTGTTGCAATTGGGATTAGGCGATCGCAGTTTGGCGATGCGTGAGCGCTATCAAAAGCAGCCTTTTTATGCAACTTCTCAGCAGTATTTAGCTGAAAGTATGGATATTTTGCGGAACCTGCAACGGGGAGAATTGATGGCGTTGTATATCAATTTTTTGACTGCGACATGGGAGGAGTTATTGTCCCTCACCCCTAGCCCCTCTCCCAATGGGAGAGGGGAACAAGAAATTACTCTAGTTCCCCCTCTCCTGCGGGAGAGGGGGCTGGGGGGTGAGGGCTTAGAATCTCTCGTCAATGAGGCTCTAGCTCTCCATCAAATCTATCCTAATCTCCTCCGTGAATCCCACGATCGCGGGATTCTTGCGTCAGTGAAATTGATGCAACGGGACTATCGAGCGGCGAAGGAATCGGCGGAATCGGCATTGGCGTTATATGCCCAAGGGGAAGCGCTGCAATTGTCTAACCTTGCACCTTCGCGGCGCTATGGCTATGCTAAATATGAGCTTTGGTTGGCGAGGGCTTTAGAGGGATTGGGCGATCGCCAAGGTGCGATCGCTAGACTAGAGGGTGTGCGCGATCGCTGGCTGAGTGAGCAGCATCCCTATGACGCGCAGATCTATGTGTCGGTTTTGGAAGAGTTGCGATCGCTTTATACTGCATCGGATTTATATTTGGAAGCCTTTGAGACTAAGCAACATCAGCGATCGGTAGAGCAACAGTATGGACTAAGGGCTTTTATCGGTGCGGGGACATTGAATCCGAAACGGGAAAGAACTAATTTCGATATGTATGCGAATGTTGCGGAACAAGCTGACAAGATCGCGCAGGAGATTGAAGCTTCGGGGCGGATGTTGGATGTGGAGAAGTTGGTTGATCGCATTGGTCAGGCAAGATATCCTTTGACTGTAATTCATGGCGATTCGGGTGCGGGGAAAAGCTCGATTTTGCTGGGTGGCTTGGTTCCTGCGTTACGGTCAAAAGGAACAATTGACGGACGCAAGATGTTAGTTTTTGCGATTAAAGATTATAAAGATTGGAGTAAGACGGTCAAATACAAGTTACAAAAATATTTTGGCGATCGCCGTCCCGATCTAGATCCAATTCAGCATTTTAAGCGGAATATTGATGAGAATTATTTGACGGTTTTAATATTTGATCAGTTTGAGGATTTCTTTTTTAAGAAGGAAGATTTTCGCGATCGCTTGCCATTTTATAAGTTCCTGAAGGCTTGTTTGCATACGGATTTTGTGCGGGTGGTGTTGTCGTTGCGGGAGGATTATTTGCATTATTTGTTGGAATGCGATCGGGCTGTGGATTTGGAAAAGGTGGAGAATGATATTCTCGGTAAGCAGGTGCGCTACTATTTGGGGGATTTTACGCAGGAGCAGGCACGACAGGTGATCGAGGCGTTGACTAGGCGATCGCAGTTACGTTTAGAGCCTGAGTTGATTGATCGGCTGGTGACGGATTTGAGTGGTGAGCAGTTGCGGATTTTGCCGATTGAGTTGCAGGTGGTGGGGGCGCAGTTGGAGTCGGAGGTTCCAGCGATCGTGAATCTGCGTGAGTATTTGGCGTTGACGGGGGATACGCATCGGAAGCCGAGTGAGGTTTTGGTGGAGCGGTGGTTGGAGAATGTGGTACGGGATTGTGGGGTGGCGAATAAGGAGTTGGCGGAGAGGGTGTTGTATGCGTTGACGGGGAATGAGGAGAAGCGTCCGCAAAAGACGCAAGCGGAGTTGGCGAGTGAGTTGCTAGGGGTGGGATCTGGTGATGGTTTGGGGGTTAGATCCCCCCTACCCCCCTTGCAAAGGGGGGGGTTGGATACTTTAGGAAGTATAGATAACTCAGTCCCCCTTTCTAAGGGAGATGCCGAAGGCAGGGGGATCGAACCTTTAAACGAAGCAGAAAACCTCTCGCTGGTGCTAGCGGTTCTGGTTGGCTCTGGGCTTGCTTTTCGGGTGAGTAGTTCGCCTGATGATCGCTTTCAGTTGATTCATGATTATTTGGTTAGCTTTATTCGGAAGAAGTACAAGATAGATTTGGCGGCGGAGTTGAGGGAAGAACGGAAGAAGCGGGAATTGGCTGAGAAAGAGAGAGAAATATTTGCGGTGGCGAATCAGAAGGCGAAACAACGGATTTGGATTGCTTCGATTTTTCTGAGCATTGCATCTGTGGCAGCTATTGGTATTAGTATCTATGCGGGGAAGACATTTAT
>JBJTVM010000122.1:0-17385 GCA_046081205.1 Pseudanabaena sp.
CTTTAGCAATTTCCTCACGCATCGCGGTGATGAATCAAGGTCGAATCGAGCAAATTGGTACACCATCAGAAGTTTACGATCGCCCTTCTTCAGCATTTGTCGCTGACTTTGTGGGCGAAACGAATTTGTTTGAATGTCGAGTAATCGAGCAGGATGGTGCATTTGTCGAGTTGCGTTCTTCCACAGGTTTAGCGATCGTCGCTGCAAAACCTAGGCATTGGCTACCGATTCCCGAAGCGGTGGTCAGTGTGCGTCCCGAAAAAATCAAGCTTTCAACCGAATATCCCAACCAGCCCTACAATACCTATCGCGGTATTCTGAATAATGTGTTGTACCTGGGCGATCACTCACAGTTTGTCGTAGATTTACATGCTAGCGAAAATGTACCGCCCGTCAGAGTCATGCTAGTACGTTCCAATCACCAAGGCGAAAAGACTCCCCCCTTTGATAGTCAAGTCTATGTCTCATGGATGCCTGAAGATTGTGTTGCTCTTCCCAAAACTACTGTTGCTACCTAAATTTTCACCTAAATTTCTATTATGCATATCTCTCGGCGAAAATTTCTTAGACAAACAGCCTATGCTGCATCGGCGATCGCTAGCACTTCAACCCTTGCTGCCTGTGGCATTTTTGAGAGTAGCCCCCAAGAGGCTGGGTCTGGTGAAGAGGTTGTAGAGCGCCCAGTAACTCAAGATAAACGCACTCTATACATCTATGGCTGGGCTACATATATTAATAATCAGAAAGTTTTAGAGGATTTTACTAAAGAAACGGGGATTGCGGTTGTTGGTGATGCCTATGACTCTAATGAAGTCATGCTCGCAAAGCTAGAGGCTTCGGGTGGAAGATCAGGTTATAGCGTAATTTATCCCAGTGATTATATGGTGACGCAGATGCGTGATCTAAAGCTGCTTGCACCTTTAAATAAAAAGTTATTGCCCAATATCAAAAATATTGCACCAAATTATTTAGAACTTCCCCATGATCGCGGCTCCATATTTAGTATCCCTGTAAGCTTAGGAACAACTGGAATTGCTTATAATGTCGAGGCAGTTAAATCGGTGGTTGGCGAAGAGCCGTTTGATTGGAATTATCTATGGGAACACAAAGAAAAACTGCGAATTACCCTCGTTAATGACCCCCGTGAAGTGATGGGCATGGCTTTACATATTCTGGGTCACTCATACAACACGAAAGAGGCTGACAAGATTGAACAAGCTTTCCAAAAATTAAAAGAATTAATGCCTGCGATCGCCAACTTTACCACCGATGCATGGCGTGATCCTCTTGCTTCGGGTGATCTGATGATGTGCATGGCTTTTTCGGGTGATGCAATTAGCATGGCAAGACAAGATCCAAATATAAAATATGTACTGCCCAATAACGGTACGTCAATTTGGACAGATACCATGGCTATTCCCAGAGGTGCATCAAACATCGAAGGCGCTCATGCATGGATCAACTATGTGATGCGTCCTGAAGTTGCCGCCAAAATTAGCGATGCAAATAGCTTTGGTACAACTAATAAATTAGCAAAAACAATGATTCCTGATGACCTAAAGGCGATTAAAGCTCTAGAACCATCGGAGGCGATTACCGCCAAGAGCGATCGCATTGCCAAGCTCGATCCTGAAGTTCTGCAAATATATGAAGGTTTTTGGACACGCTTAACCACAGGATTAGGATAAAAATTTGTTTTGAGAGTTGTATTTGACTCTGAAGACTTTCAAAGATATCGCAATCATTCCTCAAGCCTATATGACATCATCACCTTCCCCTAACCCAACCAGCAATATTTCTCTAGGTAATCATCCTTTTATCTGGGGCAATATCGCTTTACTTGCGGGTGTACCTTGGTTATTGGTGCTAAGTATGGCTGGCTTAGCGGTGGGCGATCCTGTATTTCCTGCGTGGTTTGAGATTTTTCTACTGGGATTTCCAGCGATCGCCTTGGTGGCTTGGGTGCATTGGCAACAGCCCATCTCACCGTTTAGTTTATGGTTTGTTGCGAAGCCGAATGAGCGTCTAAGTGAGCCAGAGCGCCAGATTATGACGCTAGTCAAGCAACAGCGCAATGGTTGGTATTTAACGGGATGGATTGCAGCAGTAGTGGCGATCGCCATGAGTGCCATATTTTGCAAGATCTATCTAGCTGCCCCATTAGCTCAAGTCATTGCGCCATTTCCTGCCAGTTTGCGCTTGTTTGGGATTATTTGGGCTGAGATTTTCTTTTTGTTGAGCAATATTTTGGCGCAAGCGGGAATATCAGCTTTACGAATTAAGTTAACGGCTGAATCAGATCTCATGGGCTTACAACCCTTTGCTGTTGAGAAAATCAAAAATAGCTTTACAACTATCGGTTGGCGATCACCCCAGTTATTAAAGTTTTTTGAAGAAGATGCGATTGTTGAAAATATTTCTGATACTGAGGCGATCGCTAGTACTACAGAAGATGTGATCGCAGAGCCAGTTGAGATTGCATCGGCTTTTGAAACTGCCGAGACATTACTAGAACCAAAGATCGAAACAATTCAAGATGAAGAGATTGTTCAAGAATCTAAAGTTACCGATGTTAGCCCAGATGCTCAGCTTGTTGAAAAAGCTGAAGAACCAGAGGTCAGTGAGAGTGTTGTTGAAGAATCTTTAATCGAGCCAATTGCTGAGACTGAAATTGAGCAGGTTGAGACATTTTTAGATTTTCCACAAGTGATCGCAGAGGATGAGATTGAGGAATCTGCGACCACTGAAAATGAGCCTATTTTAGAAGTTGCTGATGTCAGTTTAGATAATGATTTTATTGAAGAATCTGAAGACTTAGAAATTAGTGCAATTGTTGCTGAAGAATCTGTAATCGAAACAATTACTGAACCTAAAATTGAGCAGATTTCTGAAGAGCCTCAAATTGAGTCAGTTTTAGATCAAGAATTAGATTCAGAGATTTCTCAAGAACCTGAACAAGTAGACTCTGTTGAAGCCTTTGAAGGATCTAAAATCGAGGCATTGTTAGATACTTCAGATGCGATCGCTGAGACTGAGATTGAAGAATCTGCAGCCGTTGAAAATGAGGCTGTTTTAGAATTTGTTAATATTAGCTCGGATGATCAGCTTATTGAAGAAACTGACGAATTAGAGAATAGTGAGATCGCTACTGAAGAAACCTTATTTGAGGAGATTTCTGAACCTGAAACTGCACAATTTTTTAAAGAGACTCAACCTGAGACAATTGTAGATCAAGAACTAGATCAAGCAATTACTCATGAACCTGAAGAGTTAATTCCATTAGCATCTACTGATGCAGTTGATAACAAAGAGATTTCTATTGAAACAGGTTTAGAGAATATTGATACTATACCTGAGCCAATAATTGAAGAGCCTGAAATTGAGAATATTGTTGACGCAACTGACGAATTAGTTACCTTTGAGACTGATGAAGAGCCTGAACTAACATTTTTAGAGGTTCCAGTTACTAGCTCAGAGACAAACCTTGAAGAGATAGAACATGCTGAAGCTAGTTTAGAGTCATCCGAGCCCCTTTTAGATGAGCAGTTTATCGAACATGAGGATAGTGAAGAATCAGAATCAATTGAAACTGCCAAAGATTCAGACATTGAGGCGGCTGAAAACATAGCTATAACCAATGATGATCAAAGAAGACTAAATTTTTTTAAAAAGCCACGCAAAACTGGAGGGGCTCCTAAAAAGCATGGTTTTGGGAAAGTTATAAAGCGAGATCATCTTCCTGTATCGAGCCTAGAAGTTTTTGAGTCTGAGCCTGAAAAGTTAACTGACTCTGAGGTTGAACCTCCTGTAATTCAGGATGATGATATTTCAGCCCCTAATCTAGAACCTGAGATTGTTAACGATCTGCCTCAAGAGACTAGTATTGAATTGTCCATTGAGCCAGAGTTAGAGGGCATCGACAGCGAAGCCCAAGACTTTGATGATGAATTAGATGAGCTAATTGCTTTCAATGCTTATGTTGAGAATATCCTCAAAGAATATTTAGAAGATAATGACGAAGACTCTGAGAATATTGTTGACAATCTAGAAACTGTGCAGACCAATGAAGCAACGCCAGAATTACAGATTGAGAACAATGTTGAACAGAGCCTAGTTGATGGGGAATCCTCAGAGGAGGAAAGTATTGAACAAATTGATCCATCCATAGTTTATGATCCAACCCAAGAACCTATCACGCAAGAAAACATAGAATCTTTTATCGAAAATCTACCAGCAATAGAAACTCAAGTTGCTGATGAAAGTTCTGACGAAATAGCAAGTAATGACCAAGAAATTCAAGATCCTAAATACATAGTTCAAGAATTTCTAGTTGATAAGTTTTTCGCAAAGCTAGAGCAATTGAATAATGCAGATAAAAAAGGTAGCCAAGCAAAAGAGCAAATTCAAGAGATTCCCTCAGAAGTAGATACTGAAATAGATGAGTTTGCAGATCTAGAAGCACTTTTAGATGGAATTCCTTTAAATAAGAATAAAAACATAGATGATTTAAGCGATCGCAATTCCTGACCACTGTACTTCTGGCGCTCTAGGCAGAGGATTGGGATTATTTAGAAAATAACGTCGATAGGAAAAGAAGATTTCTTCATTTTGCAAAGTGCAGTAAGGGGCGATCGCCACATTTTCTGCTGGCAATCCTAATTCTTGAAGTTGTTGCTCTTGGACTTGACGTAAATCGAGCTTGACTCTTTCTGGGTGCTCATCAGGCTGAACACCCACAACTTGGCTAATTGTAGCCGTAACCTGTTGCGCCACATCTTGAGACACTTGATAGACCTGTCCGGAAATCGCGGGGCCAAGCGCTACCCGCAAATCCTTTAGTTCACTACCTTGATCGCATAATGTGGCGATCGCCTTAGTTACGATTCCCGCAGCAGTGCCTCGCCATCCTGCATGGACAGCCGCAATTGAGCCTAACTTGCGATCGCCAATCAATACAGGTACGCAGTCAGCAGTGCATACCCATACTGACCGATTTATCCCATCGCGTGTAGTCCATACCCCATCAGCTTCAGGTAAGTTCGTATTTGGCGCAGTTTCGATTTCATCGGCATGTATTAGGCGATTGCCATGCACTTGTTTAGCTCGATAGGCTTTGCCCGATGGGACTAAATGATTATGTAAATCGGTTGGTAATTTAGGAGCGTGCGATCGTGTAAAAAATCCATGCTGCCAGTCAGCTAATAGATCGCAAGTTAGTACGTTGTCTCGCCATTGCCATTGATTCGCATTCATTGATTTAGAGTCTTAAGAGTAATGCTCTTTCAATATATAGCAATGAAAGCTTTGCTTAGGACATAAAACCCAAATAAATAAAGGCGGCGCGAAGCGCTGCCTTTATTTATTTGGGGATTAACAAGTATTTTAATTCATTAACATCATTGTAAATTCAAGCTTTCAGGGCTTTGCTGGATGCGTTGAGATATATTGAAGGGGTATCTCTGCCCGTTAGTTGTCGTCATGCCAAAATGGTTTAATACTGCTGGTCCTTGTCAAGCTGATATTCATTACATGCTGCCGTCTACGGATAGGTTGCCTGAAATTGTAAATTTGATTGCCCAACGTAACTATTTCGTCATTCATGCACCAAGGCAGGTTGGTAAAACTACAGCGATGTTGTCTCTTGCTCAGGAATTAACGGCTAGCGGTCAATATACGGCAGTGATGTTGTCTCTTGAAGTAGGTGCTGTATTTTCTCATGATCCAGAATTGGCGGGTCGGGCAATTTTGGATGAATGGCAAGACGCAATTAAGTTTTATTTGCCGCCAGAGTTACAGCCAAGTCACGGCATCATAGGTACATCAGGTCGTCACATAGGTGCTTTTCTAGCATCATGGTCGCAGGAGTCGCCACGTCCTTTAGTGGTGTTTCTTGATGAAATCGATGCTTTGAGTGATGAAACTTTAGTTTCTGTACTTCGACAAATTAGATCTGGATTTCCGCGCCGTCCGCAGGGATTTCCGCAGTCAGTGGCATTGGTAGGAATGCGCGATGTGCGGGATTATAAATATGCATCAGGGGGAAGCACTCGCTTAAATACTTCCAGTCCTTTTAATATCAAAGTGCGTTCCTTTACTTTGAGTAACTTTACCCTTGAGGATGTGCGAAATCTCTATCAGCAGCATACGGATGCAACAGGTCAGGTGTTTACCACAGAAGCAGTTGATTTAGCTTTTCATTTGACACAGGGTCAGCCTTGGTTAGTCAATGCGATCGCCAAGGAAGTTGTGGAATATATTACGAAAGATCCTGCGATTCCCATTACTCCTGAGTTAGTGAATGATGCCAAGGAAATTCTGATTAAGCGACAAGATACGCATTTGGATAGTCTCGCCGAGAGATTGAGAGAAGATCGAGTTAGAGCAATCATCCAACCAATTTTATCTGGATTAGAGCTAGGAGATACACCCGATGACGATCGCCGCTATCTTTTGGATTTAGGTTTAGTGGTGCGGAGTCAGGAAGGTGGTTTGAAGATTGCGAATCCTATCTATCAAGAGGTGATTCCTAGAGTGTTATCTCAAGGGGTGCAGGATAGTTTACCGATGATTCAACCTAGCTGGTTAAATGCTGATGGAAGCCTTAATCCTCAAGTGCTACTTGATGCTTTTCTGAGGTTCTGGCGGCAACATGGTGAGCCATTATTCAAAAGTGCTAATTACCCTGAAATTGCTCCCCATTTAGTAATGATGGCATTTTTACACCGTGTTATTAATGGTGGAGGCGCACTGGAAAGGGAATATGCCATTGGTTCGGGCAGGATGGATATTTGTTTGCGCTATGGCAAAGTAGTTTTGGGAATGGAGTTGAAGGTTTGGCGAGACAAGAAGCCAGATCCAATTAAGGAAGGTTTGGTGCAGTTGGATAAATATTTATCGGGTTTGGGTTTGGATAGGGGCTGGTTGGTGATATTCGATCGCCGTTCTGGGTTGTTGCCGATATGCGATCGCACTACAACTGAGAATGTCATCAGTCCTGCAGGACGTGAGATCGTCGTGATTCGTGGATAGTTAAAGCAGTCCTGCGATCGCCATAGCAAAAAACATTGTAGAGAGATAGCCTGAAGCAAAAAGATTGGGTATTCCGAATGGATCTGGAACGATTCGGTTTGCCAGTGAGGGGATGAGGCAAGAGAGGAGAATGCGTAGCGATCTACGATCGCTGAGGTTTACGAGCCTTTGGGATAGTAGTGAAGAGTTAGGCAGATTGCAAAATCATTTCGTTAGGAATCACAACCCAAACACTAAACTGGTTTTCATTTGGGGTAATTAATACTGCCATGCCCAAATCTAAATCTCTTCTGCATCCTGCGATCGCTTCGTTGAGTGAGTTATAAGCTCTATCGACTACAAAGGTTTTGCCTAAAAAGATAATCGCCTGTTCTGTGCCAACAACGGTATTGATGATAATCGAGCGAACTTGGTTGAGTGAATTGAGGATCATTGCTTTTGCCTTGTGAACGTTTTTCTCTATGGGATTAGTATCGCGTTCTATCAAGGTTGGGGATGCGATCTTGAATCTAAGCTCCTGTGATGTTGAGTGTGGGAATATGCGATCGATGTCACAGGCGATCGCTGAATGTTCGAGGTTTAGGGCCGAGCATTACCGTATTGAGTAGATCTGAGAATTTATAGATTGTGGCGGTAATGTTCTGCCCCTACCAGAATATAGACTTAGCGTTCAGACTAAGTGCTACTCGGCAACCTTCCTGCGATCGCCCAAGATTAACGATCGCACCATGACAAACACACAAGAGACACAGCGATCGGTGAGACTATTCACGTTCATTGGGATTATGGGTTTTGCGTTCCAAGATTTCCTTTAGTACGAGAGTAACCACAGCCAAGAGAGCCAGTAAAACTGCCGCCGAATAAGCGATTTCATTCTCATAGTTCTTATAGGCTTCCTCAACAAACAGAGGCAAACTTTGGGTCTTTGCGGCAATGTTACCTGACACTACCGAAACAGCACCAAACTCACCCATAGCCCTAGCATTAGTCAAAACTAAACCATAGAGTAAACCCCAACGGATATTGGGAACGACTACTTTCCAGAAAATCTGCCAGTCATTAGCCCCTAGAGTTCGCGCCGCCTCTTCTTGTTCTGTACCCATTTCATCCAATACAGGAATAACTTCACGGGCTATAAATGGCATACTCACAAAAATTGTTGCTATTAACATTCCAGGGAAAGCAAATACAATTTTGATGTTATTTGCCTCTAGGAATGAGCCAAACCAACCAATACGACCATACAGCAAGACAATCATCAAACCTGCAACCACAGGCGAAATCGAAAAAGGTAAGTCGATAATGCTGAGTAATAAAGCCTTACCAGGAAACTTATTACGAGCGATCGCCCAAGCAGCACTTAAACCAAAGATCGTATTTAGCGGTAAAGCAACTAATGCTAAACCAACAGTTAGTTTAATGGCGGAGACAAAATCTTCCTGCTTGAAAGATTCTAGTAATGGGGTAAATCCTTTAGCAAAGGCTTGGACAAATACATTTGATGCTGGAATTAACAGCACTAAGCCTATATATAGAAAGGAAATTGCAATGAGGATTTTAGGTGCAATACTTTTTTTCTGTTTTTTAGGTTGAGATTGAAGTAAATCTTGAGCATAGTTACTTGCAGAATTATGCAGATTAGCCATATTTTTTGCTCCAAGCCTGTAATAAATTGATGGCAAGGAGACTCACAAAGGAAATCGCCAACATCACCACCCCAATCACCGTTGCACCCACATAGTCATATTGCTCTAGGCGTTGGAAAATCAAAACTGGGGTAATTAAATCCCTAAAAGGAGTATTAGAGGCAATAATTACAGTGGAGCCATATTCACCTACAGCGCGAGAAAACCCAAGGGCAATACCTGTCAAGATTGAAGGCGTAAGTGGTGGCAAAATCACTTTAGTAAAAGTCTGTATTTGTGAAGCTCCCAATGACCAAGCAGCTTCTTCAATTTCCTTTTCTAAATCCGTGAGTACAGGTTGCACAGTGCGAACAATAAACGGTAAAGAAATGAAGGTCATCGCCACAAAGACACCGATACGGCTAAAGGCAATTTTGATTCCCAAAGGAGCAAGAAGGGAGCCTAGCCAACCCTTATCACTATAAACTGTGGCAAGGGTGAGACCAGCAACAGCGGTAGGTAAAGCAAAGGGTAAATCAACAATAGCTTCGAGAAAGCGTTTGCCAAAAAAGTTGTAACGCACAATCACCCATGCGATGAGTGTGCCGAAGATGCCATTAATTGCTGCCGCAGCAAAGGCAGTCACAAAGGTGATTTCATAACTAGAGATAGCGATGGGAGCTGTGGCAGTTGCCCAAAACTTGGCAAAAGGCTCATCAACTGCTTTAGCAATCATGGCAACGATTGGCAAAATTAGCAAAAAAGCTAAATATGTAAAAGTGATTACCCATGTCCAAGGAATTTTGGTAATTATTTTCAGAAAAGGATTAGATGACTTCTTTTTGTCGGGTAGTGAGGAAGGTGTTGTTGTCATATCTTCACATAAAAAACTAAGAAACAAGGGGCTAAAGCCCCTTGTAAATCAAAAAAACAGATAAATTCTAGCGCTTAATTTTGGCTTGAATTTGGTCAAAGGCTGCGCCATCAGCAAAGAATTTCTTGTTAATGGCATCCCAACCGCCCAGATCTTTGACTGTCGATAGATTCTTAACAGCAGGGAACTGTTCAACAAATTGCTTTTCCTTAGCAACTGATTCATCTACAGGACGGAATCCAACCTTAGCAAATTCAGTTTGCGCTTCAGGAGAATATAAGAACTTCACAAATGCTTCAGCAACTTCTTTTGTACCATGCTTAGCAACGTTTTTGTCAACAACAGCGATCGGGTTGTCGATAGAAATATTAACTTCAGGAATCACATAGTTAACTTTTTGACCCTTCTGTGAGGCAAGAATGATTTCGTTCTCATAGTTAATCAGGGCATCACCTTGACCTTGCTTGAAGAAAGCGTCGGTTGCTTCTCTAGCGTCCTTAGTCAGAATTGGTACGTTGGTGTAAACCTTAGTTAGAGCTTCAAGAGCTTTTTCGTCACTACCACCTTTCTTAAATGCAGCATTCCAAAGGGCAAGGAAGTTCCATCGAGCTACACCTGATGTCTTAGGATCGGCAGTAATTAGACTTGTACCTTCCTTCTCCAGATCAGACCAATCCTTAATATTTTTAGGATTACCATCGCGAGTCACAATCACAGGAACAGACTTAGAAACAATGCCATCATTGGGATATTCCTGTTCCCATCCTTTGTCAATTAGTCCAGCTTTTTCGATTTTACTAGTATCAGCAGCTAGCGCCAGATGGACAATATCGGCTTCAAGCCCATCAATTACTGCACGGGTTTGAGAGCCTGAACCACCATAACTTTGCTTAAATGTTACTTTTTGATTTTGCTCTTTTTGCCATTTCTCGACAAATTTAGGAATAATCGCTTCGTGGGCTTTCTTGGTAACTGCAAAGGATACAAGCGTGAGTTCAACATCCTTTTTAGCGTCGGGACTACCTGAGTTAGGATTAGTGGCGGTGCAGGCTGCCATAGTGACACTAATGATTGCGCCTGCCAGAAAGAAGGACATAAATTTCCGTCCCAACTGACGGCTAAATGTATTGCTGACTAGACTAGCGATCGCTTTAATTGCCGATTTGGTCTTACCAAAAGGCTGCTGATACCTTGAACTCATGTGCTTGTATCTCCAGATTTAATCTACGTTATCTTGGTAGGATTACCGTATTTAAATACCATACAACACTTTTGAGATAATTTACAAACAAAATCTACGGTTTACCTATTGGGTATTTGTAGATTTTTATTTGCCTGTTATAGCTATATTTCAGTCATATTAGGGCAAAACCCTAAGAAGCGAGTGGTGGCGCAAAGCCCCACCACTCGCTTCTTAGGGTTTTTATCCTGCCCAGAGTGCCTATAACTCTTGATGTTGCCAATTTTGACGATAGATCAGCTCTAACTGATTGCCAAACTTCATAAATAGCTTGCTTTGCCGATCTTGAAGAGCCAAAAATAAACGGTGAAATGCCGAAGCAAAGATAGCAATAATTAACCCTGTCGCAGTTGTAATTAGAGCTTCAGCAATACCCTCAGTAAGTGATCCCGACTTCACATTAGCCGCAACATCACCAATTTTAAGAGATCCAAAAGAACCAATCAGCCCTGTTACAGTTCCTAATAGGCCCAATAAAGGGGCGAGTGTAATTACTGCCTCTAATAGTTTCTCACCCTTGAGCATTCCTGATAGTTCTTCGTCAGCCGTACTTTCAAGAGCAAGGCGAAAAAGCTCAGGTTCAGGATTTTCTAGGGCTAGAGGAGCATATAAAAACCTTGCCACAGGTACTTTTAAGGACTGCTGAGCCGCCACTGAGGCAAGCTTTAAATCTTGACGGGCGATCGCCAAAATATTCTCGGCAGTTTTTTGTTCTTGCTTAATGATGTCGAACCAAAAAATAAGGCGCTCCATGATCCCAGCCAAAGCAAACACCGATAGGGCGATGAGTGGGTACATGACTGGACCACCCGCCTTGATCAACTCAATCACTTGACTTAGACTCCTTTTCTTCACGTTCGCGGCTGAGTTGATTGATCAGAGACAGCACCTTAACACCACGTTCAAAGGATCGATCTTCATGGAAGACAACTTCAGGAACACGTCGTAAGGCTAGCCTCTGACCAACTTCACGCTTGATGAATCCCGTAGCTGAGGCTAAGGCTTCCATAGTTTGTTGTCTTGCTTCTTCAGTACCGTAAATACTGACAAAAATTTTCACATGTTGGAGGTCTCCTGATAGTTCAGCATCGGTGACACTGACCATACCCATACCGACGCGATCATCTTTAATATCTTTGAGTAACATATTGCTGACTTCTCGCTTAATTAATTCAGCAACACGCGCAACTCGTCTTGTAGTAGCCATAGATTTTTACTTGTTTCAGTAAACTTTAATTTTTGAAATTGTTGCCCTCATCGCTAGCACATCCCCTCATGGGAGATGCGAGGTGTCGTAATGCCGACAATCTTGGCAGGGACCATTAGGATTGACAGCACAGCGAATGTAAGGCGATCGCGCATTGTATTTACAGCTGACTTTGCCAATCACATAACCAAACCCATCAATGCAGGTCATATCGGCGGGCGGCAAAGCTTTTAGGTTCAGGGTTATAGGGACTATATCTACAGCCGAATTTATTTGCCGATAGTGAGATTGGGTACGATGAAGTATCCATAAAGACAGGATTGGTGGTGCTACACCCACTAATAAGATAATGACGATATCTAACATAATTGCTGAACATGGTGATGACATTTCAACATGTGTCGAAATTGTGGATCGAATCGAATTTGGATGCAGATCTGATGATGATGATCTACTATGCGATGTCTAGTCCTAGCATAGCTCTTAATACTAGCGATACACCAATAAACCCGCTAATGATTGCGGAAACCATCGCGATCGCTGTTACAGGTTTTCTGAATAATGGAATAATTGGTGCAATCACCACCGACAGAACGCCGCCAATGATGAGAACTAGGAATTGGGGATAGCGGAGCAAGTTTTGGATAAAGTTTTTCATAGGTTTGCATGACAAGATGAACAACGATATAGCATTTATCAGGCTAGTGAAGTACAGGTTTGTCTCCCCGCCGAAAGCAGGGAGACAAACCTGTAGACCTCGCTTGATTGCAAAACGCTATAAATGGCGTACATCTAGTTGAATAATCTAGTTGAATATAGGGCGAAGTTTTATTTTTTTGGTAATTTAGTTAAATACATTATCCGACAAAACCTTTGATATAAGTAGGTCATCAAAAGAAACCTGTAAGTGAACATATAGCAGTCTAAAAGGGTTTGTGGAAGCGCACTCTGAAGGGGGAAGCTTCCGTAAGACCTTCTGGATTGCAAATTTCTTTATAAAAAGTTAAAAATTTATGTTTTCAGGAAAAAGTATGCAGAGAAAAGCCATTAGCAAGCGGCGAGCAATCATCACAGTTCTCTTGGGTGCGGTACTAACCTTGTCGGAAATGGGTATAAGTTTTGCCTACGCATTTGCCCAAAATCGCGATCACAAAATTGCTGACCTTACATCTGCTAGCTCAGTAAATGCCATATTGCAAAAAGCCGAAAAATTATTTGATCAGGGACGTTATCAAGATGCTTTGGCACAATATCAACAGGCTTTGAATATCTATCGTCAACAAGGCGATCGCTTAGGAGAGGCAATTAGTCTGACATGGATTGGTGCAGTACAGATTGGCTTAAGACAAGAAAAACAAGCTCTCAACACTTTACTCGAAGCAAACTTAATTTTACAAAAGGGCTGGCAAAACGCAACTAACTCAGACAAGCAACTCTATCGCAAAGCTGAAGGGGAAAATCAGTATCAATCAGGCAGAGCCTATCTCAATTTGGAGGAATATGCTAAGGGGTTAAAAATGCTGGAGAATTCCCTAGCGATTCGGAAAGAAGTAGGCGATCGCTATCGTGAGGGCAAAACGCTTACGGCGATCGCTATTTATCACGTTAAAAAATTTGATTTTTCAAAAGCTCTAGAATTCTTGGAGAAAGCGCTCCAAATTAATCAGAGTGAGAAGAATCAAGCTGCTGAGGCACAGAATCTATTTTATTTAGCTTCGGTTTATGGGCTTCTCGATCAGAAAGATAAAGCATTAGCACTGGTACAACAAAGTGCGATCGCCTATCAGTCTCTCGATAACCTCTTAGGACAAGCCAATGTCCTAAATCTAGAGGCAAATATTTTAAGCTTGTCTTTAAACTATACAAAGGTTGTCCAGCTAAACCTGAAAGCTCTTGAGCTAGCGCGACAATCTGGCGATCGCATCCTTGAAGCTGATCAGTTAAATGCAGTTGCCGTATCCTATCGCAATCTTAATGAATATCCCAAGGCGCTTGAGTTCCTATTGCAAGCTGAAAAAGTTTATCGAGATTTAGGCGATCGCGCAGGTGAAGCACGCAACTTAAAAAATATTGCGGAAATTCGCCTTGCTCAAGGACAGAATCGTGAAGCCTTAGCTCTCTACAGTCAAGCAAAGACAATTTATCAAGATTTGACTAATGTTCCCAATCCTAAACTTAGCGATCAACAAACTCTAGCGAGCATTCTTGTTGATGAAGGTAGCCTCTATACCCTACTGAGTCAATATCCTAAGGCAATCAGCACCCTGCAAGCAGCGCGATCGCTCTCTCAATCGTTAGGCGATAAGTTGGGCGAAGGTATAGCGGCTATGTATTTGGCAGGTGTTTATCTGCAATTGGGTGAGCCTGCAAAAGTTATAGAAATCTTAAAACTGCTGCCCTCCTTAACCAAAAACTCACCACAACTGCAACAGATGGCACAGATTTTGCTTACCATGTTTAGCAACAATCCTGACTCATCCAATCCTCAAAACCAATTAAGCTCAGCGCTGAGTTTACTAGAATTTTTTAAACAATCAGGCAATCGCGCCACAGAAGCAGCTATGCTTTCGCAGATTGGCGCATTGTATTTTGAACTTAAACAACCAGACAATGCGATCGCTTCACACCAACAAGCATTAAAGATCTATCGGGCGATCGGCGATGTCTCAGGTGTAGGTAATGCATTTTACAATCTGGGCTTAGTCTATGCATTGTCAAATCAAAGTGATAAAGCCTTTACCGCCTTTCAAACTGCGCTCCAATTTGCTCGCCAAGTCGGTAATCGTAATCAGGAAAGCAAACTCATCGGCAACTTGGGCTTATCAGTCCAAAGTCAATATCCTGAACTGGGGATCGCCTTTTACAAACAATCTGTGAATGTCACCGAATCAATCCGTAAAGAATTGCGGGTACTTGATATCGCACAACAAAAGTCCTACCAGCAAACTGTTGCTGCGAACTACCGAGTTTTAGCGGATTTACTATTACAAAAAGGTCGTGTCATGGAGGCATTAAAAGTTCTCGATTTGCTGAAAGTTCAAGAATTACAAGACTATTTGCAAAATGTGAAAGGGAATGAACGCACTGCTCAAGGTGTTTACATGTTTTCTGAAGAAGATTTGCAAACTAAAACGATCGCCAACCAGCCCCTAAAATCCTTGCAAATCCTGATTGATGGCAATCAAAAAATTTCCCAGCAGCTAAGCAAAATTCCTGAAGCAGAACTTAATCAGATCCCCGAATACTTACAAAAATTGCCTCAAGGTCATGCACTGCTATATCCTCTAATTTTAGGCGATCGTCTAGAACTAATTCTATTTATCCCCAATAAAACACCAATTCATCGATCTGTGTCGATTAGAGAAGTAGATGTCACTCAATTAGTTGTGGACTTTAAGGTAGGGCTACGCGATCCTGACTCCCTAGATGTAATAGAACCTGCGACTAAGCTCTACAACCTTCTCATCAAGCCCATCGAAGCCGATTTAGTGAATACAAATACCATTCTCTATTCCCCTGATGGCTTACTACGTTATGTCCCCATTGCAGCTCTTTATGATGGTAAAAAATGGCTGGTTGAGAAGTATGGCGTCAATAATTTGATTTCCTATAGTTTGAGTGACTTCACTCCAAAACCAACAAAGCCACTGCGTATTTTGGCGGGAGCATTTGGCGGCGCTCAAAACACTACTAAGTTTGGTCAGGCTGGACTACCTGCCACAGTTACCGAAGTTCAATCAATTTCTGAGGCTCTGCCCAATACTACCAAACTAGTAGCCAATGATTTCAGCCGTAAAGCAACTGAATCACAAATGCAAAATAAAAATATTGTCCATTTGGCGACCCATGCCGAGTTTAACTCTGGTAAGCCCGAAGATTCATTCCTAATTTTTGGTAATGGCGATAAAGTTCTGCTCAGTGAAATGAAGGATTTACCAATGTCCAATGTCGATTTGATTGTTCTCAGTGCTTGCCAAACAGGTGTTGGCAAGTTAGGCAATGGCATCGAGGTCTTAGGCTTTGGCTATCAAGTGCAAAGGGCTGGTGCAAAAGCGGCGATCGCTTCTCTTTGGCAAGTTAGTGATGAGGGTACGCAGGCTTTAATGCAGGCTTTTTATAATGATGTGAAAAAAGGCGATCGTTCTAAGGCTGAGTCTTTACGTCAAGCGCAAATTGCCAAAATTCGCTCTCAGAAATTCTCTCATCCCTACTACTGGTCAGCATTCATTTTAATCAGCAATGGTTTGTAGCAATATGGAGTGAATCACGAATCACATAGTGATTGCAATTTTACCCATTACCTGACGCTGTTCAAGTGCAGAAATTGCAGTGGGAACTTCGCTCAAGCTACATCTTTGGGAAATGAAGGGAGAAATTTTGCCAGATTCAAGGAGATTACTAAAAATGGTGAGATCCTGCTGATTGGGATTTGAAGATAGACATTTCACATTGCGTCCGCTAATTTTTGAAATCAAAGATCCAAAGAACATTACTTGGAAAAATCGAACAGTAGAACCACCGACTAGAACGTAATTTCCATGATTACTCAATATAGGTAAATAATGGAAGACAGAGCGGTAAGCGGCAGCATCCAAAATTAGGTCGTAACGCTCTCCATTTTTAGTGATATCTATTTGCGTGTAATCAATAACGTGATCTGCACCAAGCGATCGTACCATCGCCATTTTTTGAGTGCTACATAGAGCAGTTACCTCAGCACCAAATGCTTTGGCAATCTGCACTGCAAATGACCCTACGCCACCCGATGCACCATTAATCAACACCTTCTGTCCCGACTGAATCTGTCCCAAGTCTCGCAGCCCTTGTAAAGCAGCAAGAGCCGCAGCAGGAACGGTTGCTGCTTGCTCGAATGAGGTGTTGGTAGGTTTTAAGACTAAGGAGGATTCATCGGCACAAACGTACTCGGCAAATGCTCCAAAACCGCATCCAGAGAGATCGCCAAAAACCTCATCATTAATCTGAAACAGGGTGACATCTTTACCTACAGCCTCAACTCGTCCTGCCACGTCCATACCAAGGGTCTTGATTTTGGGCTTGAGTAAGCCACCAAACATTAGTCTGATTAGGAAAGGTTTACCGCGCATAAGATGCCAGTCACCAGAATTGACTGAGGCAGCCTGAACTTTTACCAGCACACCTTTATCTGTAACCACAGGCTTATCGACTTCTTGCAGACTTAACATATCTGTTGAGCCATAATTACTCTGAGAGATTGCTTTCATGTTGTTATTTACTTTATAATAACTTACAGTGTAAGTATAACTTACACTGTAAGTTTGTCAAGCCCAAGGGCTAATGATCCGCAATTCTCATTATGAAACCGATTTTGGTGTTTCCATCGCCGAAGGCGCTGGAAACACCAAAATCGTTTTTTCTACCCCCCCCCCCC
>JBJTVM010000123.1:0-1763 GCA_046081205.1 Pseudanabaena sp.
TTTTGAAAGCGGCGCTTCGCGCCGCTTTCAAAAATTTATCTGGGTTTTAATTTAGCGTAAAGCGCTGTAAAGCTATAATAAGAGGCTATTTGTCACAAGCATATTGATTTAGGAATTTTGTAGTGGATACTCGGCAAAAAATCGGGGTGATTGGTGGCGGACAACTAGCTTGGATGATGGCGATCGCTGCCAAACATCTCGGCATTGAGCTAACCGTTCAAGCCGCAAGTCCTGATGAATCAGCCGTAACTGTTGCCGATCGCGTGATTTACGGTAGGGTTGACGATGCTATTGCTACAACTAGGCTTGCCGAGCATTGTCAAGCGATTACCTTTGAGAATGAATTTGTCGATTTGGTTGCATTACAAAAATTGATTGATAGTCCAAGCGATCGCCGCGTATTGTTTTTGCCAAAATTAGAAACCTTGGCGATCTCCGTCGACAAGCTAAACCAGCGCCAACATTTTCGCAAACACCATATTCCCACACCTGAATTTTATAATGTAGCGACAGAAGTAGAACTGTTGGGGGCGGCTGAAAAATTAGGCTATCCCCTAGTTCTCAAAGCGAGAAGACATGGCTATGACGGCAAAGGTACTTGGGTAATTGCTAATGAAATTGAATTGCGATCGGCTTGGGAGAGTATGCACCAAGCCCCTGCAATTGCTGAAGCCTTCATTCCCTTTGAGAGAGAACTTGCTGTCATTGCAGCGAGATCAGAGTCAGGTGAAATTGCCATTTATCCCGTTGTCGAAACTCTGCAAATCAATCAAGTTTGTCGCCGCACGATCACTCCTGCAAGAATTGACTCCACTATTAGTAAAAAAGTGGAAACCATAGCCAAACAAATCTTGACCACCCTCGAAGCGATCGGCATCTTTGGAATTGAATTTTTTTTAACAGTCGAAGGCGAAGTCAGCGTTAACGAGATTGCGCCGCGTACGCACAATTCAGGACATTACACCATCGAAGGATGTCAAACCTCCCAATTTGAGCAGCTATTGCGCGTTGTTAGTGGGAGGCAATTAGGTAACGTTTCAATGGTTGCACCTGTGGCGGTGATGGTCAATTTGCTGGGTTTTGAGAAGACTTCTGGCATAGATGCTGATTATTTAGAAAAACGCAAGGCGATCGCCAGTTTCCCCAATACTCATATTCATTGGTATGGGAAAAAGAGTTCTTCAATCGGACGTAAACTTGGTCACATTACAATTTTGGCAGAGACTCATGATAAGGCTATAGGTATTAGCGATCATATCGAAAGCATTTGGTACAGCAAATGAATAACCCCGCCGCAAGCGGACGGGATATCTAAATTCTTTTTCGACAGAATATACTCACACCGCAGAGCGGTGGGGAATTTACCCTTTAGCTAGATTAAAAATCACTAGTTAACAAGTGGCTTAAGCCCCTTGCCTTTTATATTGCTTTTCAAGCAAGCGAGGTACGTAGGTTGGTTTCCCCGCCGAAGGCGGGGAAACCAACCCATACTTGCAAACACTATGTAAAATATCGAAAATTTCTGAATCAAGCCAAAATGCTTATATAGAAAGCGTTTCAAATAAGCGCTTTTGCTGATGAAAACCCTTTTCGCTTCGTGGGAAGTTATACATGCGTCTCAATTGTTTCATTGAACAAGAGTTAGCGGGAAGTGGATTTACTGACGTTGCCATGACCCGCTTTTTTCTTGCTATAAAAACGCTCTCATAGGAGCATTTTTATAGCAATGTAAGTTTTGCTTAGGACATAAAACCCAAAATATG
>JBJTVM010000124.1:0-1863 GCA_046081205.1 Pseudanabaena sp.
CACAAGCAGGAAAGGCGATCGCTATACTATAGCGATCGCCTTTCCTGCTTGTGAAAATGTAATAAAAAAAGATACGGAGGACGAGTTTTAAGAGATATGACTACCAAGAGCCTTATTTCTAAATTAGCAAATTAGTTTTCAACGTAGTTGAAAAGCAAACCCATAGCGAGAATGGGGAGGATTACACCAGCAAGAGGGACGAAAATAAATGAAACGTAATAATGTGCGTAGTATCCAGTCATGGTTATGGTTTTCCTTGAATAAGATATAAAGTTTTTGGGGACTTGATTTGGTTCAAATATATGTAGCTAAATATTGATGTTAGCAATACTAGCAATACAGTTAAGACCAAAGTAAACCAAGGAATTTTTGCATTGGTTCTAGATAGTTGAGGAAGTATGCAAATGCAGCACCGCCAGCACCACCAACCAAGAAGCTGCTAGCAAATTCGCTCCAACCAGAAGGAGAGCCAAGCTCAGTAGGAGCATCAACTGCGGAGCTAGATTGGAGTTTGGTTACATGTTGACCATGCAAGGATAAGCCTGCGGTCAAAATCATCACAAAGGCTAATGTTGCTAACAAACCAGCGAGGCTACCTAATTCGGTATTTCTCAGAGGACCAAGCAATGCAAAAGGTCCATAGATAAAGTAACCATGAGCCATACCAACTTCTAGACCACGACGGCTAGGAGACAAACCTGCTCGGTAAGCAGGAAGATTACCGATAAAGGCTTTAACGATCGCCGAATCGCTAATGGGGGTAGATAAATTCCCTAGCTGGGGGTCATTTTTGAAGGGTTGTACAAAATCTTTCATAAGTCTTTATTAATTTAAAGATTGCAGGGAGAAATTTGTCTTCATTTTAGGGAATAAGCGCGGATGTCACTGCATAAAGGTGGCGTATCTTTAGAAAACTTCACAACCAAGAGTAAAAAAATGGCAAAGCCAAGTTTTTATTTTGAGTAGTTAGACATAAATAATTACAAACCAAAACCCGTAAGGTTGCACCCCAGCGGGGCGCAACCTTACGGGTTTTGATAATTTGCTGATGGACATAAATCGGCTAGCTCACAGCGATCGCAAGCAGGCTTACGGGCATTACAAACGGCTCGTCCATGATAAATAATCCGAATCGACCAGTTTTCCCAGTCTCTTTGGGGCAGCAGTCCCATCAAATCTCGCTCAACTTTAAGCGGCTCCTCAAATTTAGTTAATCCTAGCCTCTTAGTAAGTCGCTTGACATGGGTATCGACAGTTACACCTGCATTGATCCCATAGGCATGAGCTAATACCACATTGGCAGTTTTACGAGCTACTCCTGCAAGCTTTAGCAGTTTTTCCATTGTATTTGGTACTTGTCCATCAAAGTCCCGCACAATCATTTCACAGGCACTTCTAATATTTTTAGCTTTATTGCGGTAAAAGCCTGTGGAATGGACTAACTCCATAAGCTCATCAAGATCAGCATTTGCTAGGGCGATCGCGTCAGGATATTTGGCAAATAATTTTGGTGTAACTATATTCACCCGCTCATCAGTGCATTGTGCAGAGAGAATCACGGCAACTAAAAGTTGTACTGGGGTTCCGTAATCAAGTGAGCAGGTTGCATCTGGATAAAGACGCTTGAGACGAATCAAGATTTCGTTAGCTCGAACTTTTTTAGATGAACGTTTGGTAATAATTCCCATTAAATCGTCGTCAGCAATATTATTCCAGTGTTACACAGAGCTTTTTAAGCAAGCGAGTTACAAGGGTTAGTTTCCCTGCCAAATGATAGGCTACCAACCAGTACTTCACTAGACTGAATAAACGCTATACATCATTTGTAGATTTTTGGGTTGGATTTTTGAGGTAAGGATGGGC
>JBJTVM010000125.1:0-6661 GCA_046081205.1 Pseudanabaena sp.
GTTTTGAAACACAAAATGGCGTAGCCATTTTGTGCTTTGGTATTACAGCCTGTTGAGGCTTTAAGTAGTACAGAAAAACTTTTGAAAGCGGCGCTTTGCGCCGCTTTCAAAAGTTTTTCTGAGTTTTAATTCAGCGCGAAGCAATGTAGATTGTTTAATGAGCGTTGTAACCATTGGGTAGCCAATAAACTAAAAAGAAATGCAGTAAATCACACCACATTTCTTTTTGATTTAAATAAAACTATCTATTTAATTGATTATAAAAAAAGCTTGCATAGCAGGCTTTCTCTTTTCTAAGTGTTTACCAGCTTTCGTCTTCGACAGCTGTTTTATCCCAAATTTCTAAATCTAGCTCTTCTAGATAAATAATTCCACTTTGAATTTGTTGAGTTGTTCCAGTTAGTTCTAACGTGAACCAGCCATCATCATCTGGACTTTCGCCCAGCAGAGCAGCAATAATTGTCACGATTAAACCGTGTTCACAAGAGAGGCGAGAAATTATAGGTTCTCCATAGCAGCTCCTCGGAACACGCATAGCTATGCGTGTTGTAGTTCGGCGCTTTTCCTCTAAATTTACTGTAGCCCTGGAATCGATGCATTCCGCCGCTAGCATTGAAGTATCTCCAGTGCAAATGTCTTAGTGTTTTGACATTTACCATAGTAGCTAAAGTTTTACGGAAATGGAAGTGATTCAAGTCACCAAATCTTTAAAAAGTATAAATTTACACTACAGCCAACAGCTATGAGTAGTAGTACCACAACTTATAATCGTATTTATGAAATTGTGCGGCAAATTCCCAAAGGATTTGTGGCTACCTATGGGCAAGTTGCTGAGCTTTCAAATTTAGCTGGCAAAGCACGTTTAGTGGGATATGCACTCTATCGTGTTGATATGCAAAATTCAGATATCCCTTGGCAGCGTGTGGTCAATGCCAAGGGGGAGATTTCACTTTCGCCTTTACGCTTTGGGTCAGACTATTTGCAGCGATCGCTACTGGAAAGTGAAGGAATTAGCTTTAACGATGCAGGTAAGATTGATCTGCGAAAATATCTATGGCGACCTAAACCATGACTACTGCGACTTTACTTGTTTCCTGTCCTGACCAAAAAGGGTTAGTGGCTAAAATTTCGGACTGGGTATTTTCCCACGGGGGCAATATTCTCCATGCGGATCAACATGCTGACAGTACGGCAGAGTTATTTTTGATGCGTGTTGAGTGGGACTTAGAGAACTTCGATTTAGAGAGACCAGAAATTACTCCGACTTTTGCAAAATTAGCAACTGAAATTAATGCTAAATGGAGTATTCAGTTTTCTGATTATGTGCGTCGGATTGCCATTTTTGTCTCGAAGCAGGATCATTGCTTATATGATTTGATTTTACGTCAGCGATCGCATGAACTCTCAGCCACGATCCCTGTGGTCATTAGCAATCACCCAGATTTAGAAAAAGTTGCCCATAACTTTGGGATTAATTATCATCACATGGCGATCACGCCAGAAAGTAAGTTGGAGCAGGAAAAACAGCAACTTGCTTTACTTAAACAGTACAAGATAGATTTAGTCGTTCTTGCTAAGTATATGCAAGTTTTGAGTCCAGACTTTCTCTCTCAATTCTCGCAGGTTATTAATATTCACCATTCATTTTTGCCAGCCTTTGCAGGTGCAAATCCTTATCATCGCGCCTATAAACGGGGTGTAAAAATTATCGGGGCAACGGCTCATTATGTGACTGAAGAATTAGATGAAGGTCCAATTATTGAACAGGATGTCATTCGAGTTTCGCATCGTGATTCGGTTACTGATCTGATTCGCAAAGGTAAAGACTTAGAGCGGATTGTCTTAGCTAGAGCGGTCAGACAACATTTACAAAACCGTGTATTAGTTTATGGACAATCGGCAAGCTCAGGTTTAGGGTTGCGAACTGTAGTATTTGATTAACACCCATTAACAGCAAAGCTATCAGCAATTCTCTTTATAAAAATCGGTTTTTTGAAAGCCAATCGTTGGTTGGCTTTCAAAAAACCGATTTTGGTGTTTCCAGCGCCGAAGGCGCTGGAAACACCAAAATCGGTTTCATAATGAGAATTGCTGCATGAATTGCCCTTACTTTATTTAACGTGAATTCGATATAGCCATTTGCGCCGCGCTTCGCGCCGCGCAAAGTGGTAAAAATCGCTATGCGGTTTTTACCACTTTGCGCGTTCGTCGAATTGACGTTTATTTATTTGGGTTTTATGTCCTAGGCAAAACTTGTATTGCTATAGCGCTTTTAAAGCAAGCGAGGTATGTAGGTTTGTTTCCCCGCGGCGGGGAAACAAACCTTGATAAAGGCTATATAGCGGCTAAAAATATGAATGTGATCGCCCTGCACATTCATAAGGTAACAAATCTGGGTAAAATCTGGATAGTGTCAAGTAAATTTAGTGCCAGTTAATTTAAAAACTCATATGCCAGAAGATAACGCTAACGAACCGCAAATAACCCAATCGGCTAATGAAGCAGTATTTAATGAGGTGCTAAAGAGTATAGACATCGATCCTGCTTTACTTGCTGAACTCGGTGAAGTCACCAATGATCCCGAACAGGCGATCGACACAGCGATCCGCCAATGGTTGCAGCGTCGGGCGATTAAAGAAGCCGATCGCTCTCGTCCCTTAACGATGAATCCCGTTGTGCCACCTCGTGGCGAGTGGAATGATTAGGAAAATCTCCAGTAAGCTGATCCCAAAAATTTATGTATGAATTTTGGTCGCCAGACAAGTTGCTCTTGATGATTGGACTTTTTCAGTTCGGACTTATCCTCATGACGTTCATAATTCTCAGTATGAGCAAGCTCAAAAGTACACAAAAAAGCGAAGTCAACACAAATAACCTCAACTCAACTGATGTGGTAACAGGTGTAGCAAATAATTCAGTCACTAATAAAGTAAATCTTAATCCGACTTTGTCCGACCCCATTAATCAACCTTTGATTGCTCTACCAGAATCAATAACTGATACGAATCAAGCTGCTCCACCTATCAATGATCTCACCTATAAAGTAGACATTGCTCCAGAACTACTGACTGAGCTACTGGAAATATCTGACAACCCTGCGGAGATCGTTGATGAAGCGATCCGCTGGTGGCTGAGACGACGCAATGTTGATTCTCTTGATTCTGACACTCGCCATCGTCGATATTCAGTAGGCATTAGCGCCACAAGATCATTACAAAATCGGTGGAATGACTAGATGTGTCGCCTCCAAATCTGCCTTTAACCCTACATTCGCCCTTTGATGCTGTTGTTGGACAAAGACAAGCGATTGCCTTGCTAAAAGCAGCCATTCAACGCGATCGCATTGCTCCTGCTTACTTATTTGCGGGTACGAGTGGTGTGGGGCGCAGCAAAACGGCTTCGGCATTTGCTGAAGTACTATTGGGCGATCGCAAATCGGCTAACCGACTAAGCGATCGCAATCATCCTGATTTGCTTTGGGTAGAGCCAACCTATTTAGACAAAGGCAAGATGCTCACGGCAAAGGAAGCCGATGCCGCAGGATTGAAGCGCCGTGCTTTGCCCCAAATCAGGATCGAGCAAGTGCGCGAAATTAGTGAGTTTGTCAGCCGAGCACCTCTCGAATGCCAGCGATCGGTAGTGATTCTCGAAGAAGCTCAATCAATGGCAGAGTCCGCAGCCAATAGTCTGCTCAAGACCCTCGAAGAACCTTTGTATGCCACCATAATTTTGATTGTTCCCGACGCTGGTTCGATTTTGCCAACCCTTGTGTCGCGCTGCCAGCGTATCCCCTTCACAAGGCTAAATCAAGCGCAAATGTATGAAGTCCTCACCCGCGAAGGTCACACGATTCCGCCCGAAGTAATCGCTTTAGCACAAGGATCGGCAGGACAGGCGATCGAGTCCTTCGATCGCTTTCAGAGTATTCCCGCCGAGTTATTAACCTCTGTATGCCAAATTCCTCAGGATGCCAAAATTGCTATGGCGATCGCCAAACAAATCACCAAGGAGCTAGAGGTGGATTTGCAGTTATGGCTGATTGATTATCTACAAAATTATTTTTGGGAGCAGCAAAGATCGAAGTCTGTTTTGCAGCATCTTGATAAAGCAAGGGAATTAATTGCGCGTTACGTACAACCAAGACTTGTTTGGGAAGTAACTCTCCTTCAAATTGCTGGAAAGATCTAATACAAAAGCCCAAGAAGGGGGTGGTGGCGCTTCGCCCCGCCACTCACTTAATGCAACGATCGCTATTTGCAGCTTGCGAAGCAAGACGCAAATAGCGATTTAATGCAAATCACTCGACAAAATCGCACCTTGAAGATTACTCTCGCTAAAGATTGCGCCATTTGTATTCGCTTCTCTTAAGTCCGTACCCCGTAAATCTGCACCACGTAAATCTACGTCCTGTAAATCTGCATGTTGGAAGTTGGCTCCTCTTAGATCTGCACCGCGTAAACTTGCTGCTTGTAAATTAGCATAGCTACAATTACTACCGTTTAAAGCAGCTCCACTAAAGTCTACTTGCTGTAAATTAGCTTCAACAAAATAAGCACCGCGTAAATTTAAGCCTGCAAAATTACGTTGACCAATTTTGTATTGATTCAGTAGTGTATTGGCATTGATGGTTACATAGTTAGCGATCGCCTCTGTACCAGAATGGAGTAGTGATGAATTATGGACTTGCTCAAGCTCGATTGTCTGACTATAATCTGAGCCAATAGAAAAACGATCTCCTACTTCATCAATAATTCTTAATACGCCCACAATCCTCCCATGAGGATCATGTACAAGAACTGTTGAAATACTAACATTTGTCCAACTGCCATCACGAAGTTGAAAAGTCATCGGGAAGTCATCAAGGGGTTTTCCTGACAGCGTGTCAAGAATGGCAGCTTGCAACTTCAATGCTTGAGACTCAGGAATACTCGGTACAGGATAACCAACCATAGCAGAGCTATTCCAAGCAAATAGTTTTTCAGCCGCCGCGTTCCATAATAAAACTTTCCCTTCAGGGCTCACAATATCAATCGCCACAGGGACGGCCTTAATCACCGCTCGCAATAATTCATTTGTGCGTTGAAGACTAGATTCCGCTTCTCCGCGTTCGCTAATGTCAATACATACTCCATCAGCTAATACTGCGCCAGAATCATTTCTATAGTAGCGAGCAATATTCTGAACCCACTTCACTTCTCCAGAAATTGCAATTACTCGAAATTCATGGCGAAAAGTAGCAAGTTTATCAAAGCCAGCCTTGATCAGCGCTTTGAATTGATCAACGTCTTCAGGATGGATCAAATCTAATATTTGAGATGAGGAGGAAACCGCATATCTTGGCGAGATCCCGACTAGATCAATTAATCCATCACTAATAAATGGGATAGAAATAGTTCCTTCTGGTGATATTGCCAGACGATAGAGGGTAGCGGGCATACTCGACGCGATCGCGGCTAATCTGAATTCGCTGTCTTGTAATGCTGTTTCTGTACGCTTACGTTCCGTAATGTCACGGGAATTGATCACTAAGCCTTGGACATTCGCATCTTGCAAAAGATTACAGCAAACAGATTCTAAATAAATCCAATCACCATTGATATGTTGATAGCGCATCACGATTGGTATTGATACAGATAAAGTATCAACAGATTGAGTCAGAAAATCCTGAAAAATTGGTAAGTCGTCGGGATGGATAAATTGCACAAATTTTTTGCCAATCACATCTTCGGGCAAATAGCCTAGGGTCTTAAATAGTGCGGGACTACAATAATGAATCGTGGTATCAATATCGAGGATATTCACAATATCTGAGGAGTGCTGCATCATTGCCCGTAGTTTCGCTTCATTACGGGTAAGGTTTCGAGAAATCCGACGTTGCTCTTCCCTCTCCACCCGAATCTGGCGATCCATCAGGTTGAGTTTAGCGTTCATTTCCGCAACGCGAATCTCTAAGCGCTGATGAGATTGCTGCAATTTATCAATTTCTTTTTTGCGCTGGGTAATGTCTTGAATCCACCAACGCATCCCAGTTACTCGACCATCTAATGGTGTGCGAATACTGATAATTGTAAAACTAGCATCAAATGGTTGTCCTGTCGGAAACTGCATCCGAAAGTCCAAACTCTTGATATTTTGACCACGTTGGAGTTGACCTAACAGTATCTGAAACTGCTCTTTATAGGAAGGATAGACAAAGTTTTCTAAGTTTTGACCAGTTGGCTGTGACCCAAACATCAATGTAGCGGCTCGATTGGCTTCAGAGATGTCGCCATTTGCATCAGTAACAAAATAGCCATCGGGGGCAAAATCAAATAGTTCGCGATATTTATCTAGTTCTCCTGAAAGCGATCACTGACAAACTTCGAGTTCTGTTAAACTCGCTTGCAAAACGTTGACGGCATCTTCTAAGTTGAGTTTTTTTGTCTCAATTTCCTCAGAAGATGATTCGGATGAAGCTGCAATATGCTCTAGCTCATGCAGTTGCTGAATAGAGGTTGCGATCAATTCGAGGCAGAGGCGCATTCCCATAAAGCTTTCATCCATGTTTTAGTCTAGCTAAGACTTATATAGTATAGCTATAGTCAGTCATGTTAGGGCATAAAACCCAAGAAGTGAGTGGCGGCGTTTTGCGCCGCCACTCACTTCTTGGGTTTTGGTTTGT